>CAYYYJ010000011.1:0-26756 GCA_964476045.1 uncultured archaeon
TTTTTGTTGATACAAAAAACCTGCACTAAAAGCACTTTTTTTGTTGATACAAAAAGATCCAAAAACCGTTTTCAATCGTTATTTTTCTACTCCTATTAAAACCTGAACACTTAGCAAAAAAAGAGGCCTGCCCCATAAAAGTTTATAAGTAGGGATTCTATAATATAGTAATCCTTTTTTGGGACGATGTATTTATATGGTATTGCCTCTTGATACAAATTTTGTTATTATTTTTGCAACTTCTGTTATCGCATTGCTATTTGCCGTAATCTCTGTTTTCAGAGTGTTGAGAAGGGACACAGGAACCCCGAAAATGGTAGAAATTGCAAGGGCTATCCAGGAGGGAGCTTCTGCTTACTTGAATAGGCAATACAAAATTGTTTTTATCTTTGTAATAATTCTGGCAGCGATATTCGCTCTCATCTTCAATCTAACCACATCAATTTCTTTTGTTCTAGGAGCAGTCTTATCAGCTGCAGCTGGTTACGTTGGAATGCATATATCAGTGCGGGCTAATGTAAGGACTGCACAAGCAGCAAATAAAGGCCTGAAAGAAGCTTTAAGCGTTGCTTTTACAGGCGGGTCTGTAACAGGTTTCGCAGTAGTTGGTTTAGGACTGCTCGGAAGCGCATTACTGTATTTCATCTATGGTGACCCAAAATTGATTATAGGTTTCACATTCGGAGCTTCTGTTGTCAGCTTATTTTCCAGGGTTGGCGGCGGGATATACACTAAAGGCGCTGATGTTGGAGCTGACCTTGTAGGCAAAGTCGAAGCAGGCATACCTGAAGACGATCCAAGAAATCCAGCAGTGATTGCTGATAATGTTGGTGACAATGTTGGAGATTGTGCAGGCATGTCAGCAGATTTGTTTGAATCGTATGTTGTTACAGTAATCGCAGCCATGATTCTTGGTTTGTCAATCACAGGCGGAATAGGCGTTATATATCCATTGTTGATGGGCGGAGTTGCAATAATTGCTTGTGTTATAGGGACTTTCTTTGTAAGGACGAGCAGTGAGAAAAAGATATGGTCTGTCTTGAATAGAAGCATAATAGTGAGCGCAATCTTATCTGCTGTATTTTTCTATCTAATAACATCATATTTGTTTGCAGGAAAACTTGAATATTTCTATGCAGCCCTTTCTGGTCTTGTGACAACAGTTGCAATAGGGTACATAACTGAGTATTACACAGGACGGGACAGAAAGCCTGTCCGAGAAATAGCAGAAGCCTCAAAAACAGGCGCAGCAACAACCATTATATCAGGGTTGGCAACAGGGTTCATGTCAACTCTCTTGCCTGTGCTTGTAATTATCTCAGCTATTTTCGTTTCTTATGCTTCAGGAGGGTTCTACGGGATAGCTATTGCAGCGATGGCTATGCTTTCTTTGACAGGAATAATTGTATCAGTGGATTCTTACGGGCCAATAACAGATAATGCAGGCGGTATAGCTGAAATGTCAGGATTACCTAAAAAAGTAAGGGACGTAACAGACCCATTAGATGCAGTTGGCAACACAACAAAAGCTGTGACAAAAGGGGTTGCAATAGGTTCTGCAGCGCTTGCAGCATTATCTATCTTTGCTGCATATGCAGCTGAAACTGGCCTTAAAACAATCAATATGTTAGATCCGCGTGTTGTTATTGGCTTGTTTATAGGTGGAATGCTTCCGTTTGTTTTTTCAGCACTTATGATGAAAGCTGTAGGGAAAGCAGCTTTTGGCATTGTTAATGAAGTCAGAAGGCAATTCAGAGAAATAAAGGGTATAATGCAAGGTAAAGCAAAACCAGATTATGCCAGATGCGTTTCAATAGTCACTGCAGTTGCTCAAAGACAATTGATAGTGCCTGCTATTATAGCGATAGTAACGCCAATATTTGTTGGTTTAGTTTTGGGTCCAGCAGCTCTTGCCGGATTGCTTGGCGGTGCTATAATCACAGGCCTTTTACTCGCAATAACCATGACTACAAGCGGTGCTTCCTGGGATAACGCAAAGAAGTATATTGAACAAGGAAATCTCGGAGGAAAGGGTTCTGAAGCCCACAAAGCAGCTGTTGTAGGAGACACTGTGGGAGACCCATTCAAAGATACTGCAGGCCCCGCATTGAATCCGCTTATAAAAGTCCTTAATACAGTGGCTCTGCTTTTCGCAGCTTTGATTGCAGCGAATGTGCTCCTTGTTTAATTTTTAACCACTAAAGCCTTTATTCTAAATTTTGTAGTATGTTTGTAAAATCAGAAAACAAGAATTTCAGGACAGTTTGGATGGAAAATTCTACTGTGAAGATGATAGATCAGACTTTGCTCCCCCATCAGTTCAAAGTAATAGATTTGTCTACATACAACGAAACAGCAGAAGCAATTAAATCAATGAAAGTCCGTGGCGCAGGCGCGATCGGCGCTGCTGGAGGGTATGCAATGGCTCAGGCTGTATTGGAGGCTTCTGAGAAAGATTTTCTTTCTGATATACAAAAAGGCTCTGAAGCAATAAAAAAAACACGCCCAACAGCCCAAAACTTATTTTATGCAGTGAATAGGGTTTTGAATTCAATAAAAAATCTTCCACCAGAAAAAGCAAAATCAAAGGCTCTGGAAGAGGCAAATAAAATAGCAGATGAAGATGCAAGCAACTGCAAAAAAATCGGTGAATACGGATCGTCTCTAATTAAAGATGGCTCTAAAATCTCCACCCACTGCAATGCAGGCTGGCTCGCTTTTGTAGATTATGGGTCTGCTTTATCCCCAATATATGCAGCTCAATCACAAAAGAAAAAAGTTTTTGTTTACGTGGACGAGACAAGGCCGAGAGGGCAGGGATCCCTTACATCATGGGAGCTTTTGAACCAGGGTATAGAACATCTAATTATCGCAGATAATGTAACAGGTTTTCTGATGCAGAAAAAAGAAATAGATCTCATTATCGTGGGCGCAGATAGGATTGCGGCAAACGGGGACGTGGCTAACAAGATAGGAACTTATGAAAGAGCTGTCGTCGCAAAGGAGAATGGGATTCCTTTCTATGTCGCTGCGCCTACCACAACTTTCGATCTAAACTGCGAGTCAGGGGAAAAAATCCCGATAGAAGAGCGCTCAGAAGATGAGGTGCTTTTTGTCTCTGGGAAAAAAGAAGACGGGAGTCTTGGAAAAGTTAGAGTAGCTCCGGAAGGTGCTCACGCAAGAAATCTGGCGTTCGATGTGACACCTGCAAAATACATTACAGGAATAATCACAGAAAAAGGAATTATTAAAGCAAGCAGGGAAGAAATAGCTAAACTTTTTTTGTAATTAGTCTTTGAACATTTCGTCTCTAACTCTTTTAAAAACAGGGCCCCATCCATCAACAACACTTCTAATATATTCTCTAAATATTTCTAAATAACTTTTTTGTGCTGGCCCAGTTTCCTGTGTTTTTGTGGCTGCAGAGTCCTTCAATCGAGATGGTTTTGTATCCACACCAAAATTTAAATCAGCTACGTATTCTTGACAAGAACCACAATCAGCTAAATGCCTTGCAATATCTGATCTTGGACCAGGGCCTGTCGCTAATAATAAATAATCATTAATCAATTCTTCCCCTAAAGTTCTTGCATAATTGCAGCTAGGCCTGCCATCAGAAACCATATAATATCTGAGAGAATATGTTTAAATATTTATTTGATCTTCAGTATAACCTCTAGAAGAAGCCTCTTTACTTTGTCTGAATTATCTTTCATCCTTCTCAAAATCATTTCCCATGTGACGCTCTCGTTCTCATCCTTCCAGCAGTCGTAATCAGTGGACATCCCAATACTCTGGTAAGGTATGCCAACCTCGTTAGCCAAAACAACTTCCGGGCATCCTGACATATTTATTATATCAGCTCCTATAAGGCGGAACATCTTGCTCTCTGCTTTTGTAGAGAATCTCGGGCCTTCAATTGCCACGAGAGTCACATCCCTGTTGTACTCGAACTCTAGCTCATCTGAAGTTTTACATAACAAATCTCTCAGTCCTTTATTGTAAGGTTCTGCCATTTGGGTATGGACTACTTTATCTGTAAAGAAAGTCGAATCCCTGTTTTTAGTAAAATCAATAAACTGGTTCGGGAATACCAAGTTCCCGGGTTTTATTTCCTCTCTCAGAGAACCAACTGCAGTCGTAGCCAGAATATGTGTCACGCCTTCCTGCTTTAAAGCCCAGATATTGGCTTTGTAATCCACTCGGCTGGGGATCACTGAATGTGTTTTCCCGTGTCTTGCTAAAACAACAACATCCACGCCCTTTATTTTTCCGCAGGTTAAAGGCGAGTGAATCTTGCCGTAAGGTGTTTCAATATCCTTTTCAGTTGAATATTCCATTATTTTCGGATCGTCGAGGCCCGAACCGCCTATTATTCCTATTTTGACCATAAAAATATTAGATACATAAGGTTTTAAGGCCCTATATTTATTAATAATAATCCACTATCTTATATATGTCAACTAATCTGATAGTTCTAGTTTTTGTTCTAATAGGCCTCCTTGTAATCAGTGGTTGTGTGAATGAAAAACAGTTATCAACTAAACGAGTCATTGTGTCTGAAAAAAAGATTTCCACTGTTAGCGCATCAGCTTGTGAATCCAAGCTGAACGGCAGGGTTCAGGAAATTTCTGACGAGAGGTCTGGCTTATCCAGGACAACCCAAGTATGCCTGCCTTATGACGAAGATCTGATAAAATGCCTTCCCGACAGCGTCGACGGTTGCTGGACCAGAACAGCCTGCCAAAAAGTTGGCGGAGTTTTTTGCCCATCTGAAGAATCAGGCGATAGGGCTAACTCAGTTACCTGCTTTAACCCAAAAGTGGCCCCGTGCGCTCCGAAAGAAGCAAAAGACGAAACAAAAGAATCTTGCGATTTATCTGGCGGATCTTGGGACAGCCAAAACAGTTTCTGCAAAGAGGCAGAAAGCGTAAAACAGGAATACATTGAAAATAAACAGCCCTCACTCCTTAGCGAGCCTAAATTGGTTTTAAACTGGGGATTTGAAGAAGAGGGGCCAGAAGTTAAGGATAGTTCAAATGATCCAGCGAAGTCAGGCTCCTTAGTCGGATTTTCTGACCCGGGAAATGCCAGAGTTAGCGGAGTATCAGGACATACAGCGATAAAGCTTGATGGGATTGGAAGCCAGATAAAATCCAATAATCCAGTCCAGATCGGTCCAGATTTCACTGTTAGTTTGCTTGTTAGAACGCCAAAGGCAATGCCAGATAAAGAGCAAGAGATTGCTGCCATGAAAGGCCAGGCAGATTATAAAATATTTTTAGGCCCTAACGGGCTTGGTTTTTCAGCTGACGGGAAAAAAATTTATGCGCAGATAGATGGAGGCAAATGGGTTAATGTTTTAGTGGTTTCCAGATCTTCCGAGAACGGACAGAAAATAACTTTATATCTCAACGGCGAAAACAAAATTTCCGATTCCTATTCAAATCAAAAGAGCGGAGCCGTCAACATAGTTTTAGGCGGAGCAGATCCTGAATACAAATATTTTAAAGGCACAATAGACGATTTTAGATTATATGATTCTGCAATATCAGAACAGGCTATAAAGGGATTATCTAAATCATATGGCAATAACGCGGAGATAATATTGAACTGGAAAATGGATGAAGCTGCCGGAGATAGAATAAACGACATCTCCGGTTTCGAGAACACAGGTTTACTCAGCGGAACTTCGTGGACAAAGGGAATATCTAAAGGCGGAATAAGGTTTGACGGTTCAACCAGTTATATAGCAGCAGACGAACTTCTCTTGTCAGATAAAGACAGCTTTGCTGTCAGCCTTTATGTGAAAATTCCAAAAGACCAAAAAACAGCAACAGGGTTCCCTGATCAAGACCAATCTATAATGCAAATACATGGTCAGAAAAAAGGCGGAGAGTCCAATACTAAAGTGGTCCTAGGAAACCAGGGCCTAGGCATTGTCTGGAAAACTTCAGATTCAGCAGAGCAGATTTATGCAAGCCAGCTCCCTTTTGACCAATGGGTTAATGTAAAAGCAGTCTGGAAAAAAACAGCTGATAATGAGGTCACTGCATCATTGTATCTTAATGGAAATATCCAGGGATCGAAGAAATCCAACCTCCTAAAGTCCAGCGAATTCTACCCTGTAGTAGGCGCAAGCTCTCGAGGCAATTTCTTCAAAGGCGAAGTAGACGAAATCAAAGTATATTCAGGCTCTGATACAGGGTCCAACAGATGCAAAACAGATTCAGATTGCGAGACCAGGGAGAAATGCAAAACTGAGAATAATATTTGTGTGCAAAAGCCCACTTGTAAAAAAACAGTGGACAGCGGCGATCCTAAAAATAAGCTAGATCTGGTTTTTGTTTATGACGGCGAAACGCAGGAATCTGACTTGCAGAAAAAGATAGAGTCTCTTGTAAACTACAACGGCGATAAGCCGCAAGTGGGCCTGTTTTCCATTGAGCCATTCAAAGCAAACAAGGCAAAGTTTAATGTATGGATTATCCTATCAGACAAGAAGATCTTACAGTCCCCTGATCAGATGAGCAGTATACCATCTAATACTGAAACCATCAGTAATATACTTGCAACACAGTGCTCTAACGTGGAGTACGGGATTGTGCTCTCACCGCAAAATTTCAGGTCATTCAGCTTAAAAAATACAATATTTTTATCAGAAACTTATGGAGGCCAGGCAGTTGCAACCAAAATAGGGAACAGGCTGGCGCACGAACTAGGCCACTCAATATTCGGTTTAGCTGACGAATATGCTGAAGCAGGAAAAGACAAAAAACCGAGAAAGCCGAATTGCGCGCCAGATAAGGAAACAGCCAAAAAGTGGTGGGGAGAGCTGGAGAACAAAGAAGGGATTGGGTATTTTGGCGGCTGTAGCTACACTGATGACAATTTCAGGTCAACCAGCAATTCTGTAATGAGGGATGTCCAAATGGAAAACCCCTCTTTCGGTTTAGTAAGCTCTAAATATATGTTATATATGATGGAGAGGTACAAAGCCTAATATATGAAAATGAAAAAGGAAATAAGTTTATTAATCGTTCTCTTAGTGCTGGTAGGCTCAGGTGTACTTATTTTAACCAACCCAAAAATAACAGGAAGACAGATAGAAATACTAGACAACAATACTAGTGTAGAGAACGGATCCAGAACTCCCAGTGAAACCAGTCTAGAGAGTATTCCTCAAGAAACCCAAACTGAGACTGCCTACTCTGTCCAGGTGCATTACAATAAAGGGGAGCTCTCCAACGAAGAGCTAAAAATCCTGGAAGGCGGCGCACCTGACAGGACCCTTGAAGATTTCATAGACCCTAAAAATGCTTATATAGCAAAACTCCTCTCTCTAGATAACAAAACATTATACATATCCAAGTTTGAGATAGACTTGTTCGTATTTGATGCTGATACAACAGAGGAATTGGAAGAAGCTTACTTCAATTTGGTAATGCCTTATTTCCCCCTTGGAAAGGCAATAGAAGTATATGACCCTAGCGGCAACCTAAAACTCTCAGTTGACGTTTCGCAGTATGCCAGGCCAGAACTTGTTAAAAAGCCAGGGCCCCCAAAACAAATACTAAAATTAACTTTTGATAAGCCAGACATAGAAGGCGTGAAAATCAAAGATGCCTCAGGAAGCGAAAACAATGCTATAATAAAAGACGGGGAAACTATAAGCGCTGAGTGTGAGGCTGGAAAAAAAATAATTGGCGGGAAAATCAAAGATGCCCTGTTTTTTGATGGGATAGACGATTCTGTAACAATACCTCACACAGACCAGCTAGGCTTCCAAAAATCCGATGGATTCACAATCTCTGCTTGGATAAAACCAGTCTCCAGGGAGGGATCTGATTCCCAGATAATAGTTAGAAAAAAGCCGGCTTCCTTTGGCCAGCCTTGGCCATACAGCATTAACTTTGCGAAAGAGAAGGATGGAGAGGTCCAGAACAAAAGAATCCAGTTTGTTGTCGCAACAGGCCAGAATGAAACAGACCGATTTATTGTGGTCACGTCAGATAAACAAATACCGTTAAATCAATGGACATTTGTTACAGCATTGTGGGATGGAAACCATATTAAACTCTATGTGAATGGGGCATTTGAAAGTCAGGTCGAGTTTAATGGCCCAATTATTTCAGGGGCAGATCAAGGGAAACTGCCGAGATCACTATCTATAGGCAGCGGAGATGTTTTTGAAGGCGTGTTTAACGGGCTAATAGACGAAGTAAGTATTTACGACGCCCCGCTAAACAACGAAGATATTGTAAAGCTTTTTGATCAACAGCCTGATCCAGAAAAGGAAGAAAATAAACAGCAGGCTAATATTCCCAGTCCTATAGAACAGAAAGCCCACCTGTGGTCATTTGAAAACGAGAATTTCTTATCAGATTCTATAAACCAAAACGATTTCTCTTTAGAAGGATCAATTGAAAAAACAAACGAAGGTAAATTAAACCAGTCTATCAAGCTTGCTTCAGGCTATCTAATAACCTCTAAACCGCTTTTGATATCAGATCTAAGAAACTCGTCATTTAATTTGTGGATGAAAGCCGCTGATCAACTAAACAAAAGCCAAGAAATATTCCAGCTGGTCGCGACAGGGGTAAATAATACATCCCGACCAGTAGCATCTGTCTTCACGAATTCTACTGGACTAGGCTTGGTTGTATCTAACGAGTCGAATTCAGACCAATCTATTCAAGCTTTTTACAATTTCGAAGGCAATGTATCTGATTGGTTTAATTTAGGAATTGTTTTCGAAAAAGAAGCAAATAGCACAAAATCCACTCTCTATGCAGGCAAGGAACCAAAGCCAGTTCTAACGCATTCATTCTGGGGAAACCTGAGTAATCCAATATACTTGGTTTTAGGCTCATCAAGCCAAACATCTTTCAATGGGCTAATAGACGAAGTGTCTGTATATGGCAAATCCCTTTCATCTGATGAGATAAAAAGGCTCTCAGAACCTGTTAAATTCCAGCCATCAGAAAAGCCTTCATCAACAGCAGACGATTACATTAAAAACAAAGACGCATATCCGTGCAGATCGATCGAGCTAACAGTTCTTGTGAATTCTAAATATACATGCAGTGAATGCCAAGCAGGTACTGACTGCTCTTGCAAAAATAATAGCATAATTATTTCAGATTCTGTGCGCAGTTCAGAGGAAAGCCAGTTATCTGTCAACTTTTTCAAAGATTATAGTATCTACAAGCAATTGAAACCAGGCCAACTAATAAATATCAGCATAAAAAATAGCGCAAATCCAGCTTCCTCATCTAACGTGAATGGCGCCTTTGAATACAATTTCTTAAAAATATTAAGCGAATCATCTGAACCAATTTTGCCAGAAAATATTACAGCTGAAAACAACACAGCGGCCTTTGAATGCTCTGACGCGAACCCAGGTTTCTGCAAGGCAAAAGAAACCTGTGAAAAAGCAAATCTGAATTGGTGTTCTATAGAAAACAGCAGTGAAATCTGCCAGAAAGAGGAATGTTCTACAGCTCCTCTAAATACTTCTTCTGTCTAAGGCTAATGACTTTCATTCTTCCCACCCTCAATTTTCTAATAAGTTCTTTATCCTGGCTGCAGATAGTGTAGCCTTCTCCTGCCAGCCTTTCCAGTTCGCTGTCCGTGTTCTTTTCTCTTGACTGTAGGACATGAACATCCTTTTCCTTTATCAGGAGCAAACCCAGTCTGGCTGCCTTGCTATCTTTACCTTTTTTCTCAGCCAGATTTTTTAGCTCCCCCAAAACAAGATCCAGAGTATAAATTTCCGGCTTTCCAAATTTGCTCAGTTCCAGAATAACATCTACCCCAAACTGGCCTGGTATCAAAAGGAAATTGGCATCTAATAAGAATTTCATATAATATATTGTATTATTGGGTGCTGTTAGATATATCAACATTCGATGTAAACAATCCAGAAATAGAATTAAATTACTATGAGCCGAAAAGGTTTTCAAGAACGCCCCTTGTAGCTTTCAAATTGGCTTTACCTTTTTTCCGTGTACGTTCATTTCTTTCCATAGCTTCAGCCTCCACTTTGGGCTTTATGTATCTTGCCAACTCTTCTATCCTTTTTCCAACTTCAGCAGAAGCCTGGCTGTCGCCTTTTCTTTTATATTCAATCTGCAGCCGCCTAAGTTGCACTAAAGCCTTTGAATAATCGCCATTTTCTGCAAAAGCCTTGGCATAGCCGAGATATGGAATGGCATTTTTATCATTATTTACAAATTTTCCCATGTCCTTCCTCTTTTCCCTACTGGCAGCAGTATCCATTTCATTCACAATTTTCCAAACAGCGTCAGCTGCCTGCCAGTTGCCTTCATGGGCGTATTTTTGGTGAAGCCCGACTAGTACATCGCCTGCGCCGCCATAATTGCCTTTTGCCGCAAGGCCAGATGCCCTGTCCAAATCGCCCTTTGCAGACTTGTCTGAAACAACAAACAATTTTGCCAAACGCGCATTTACATTTTTCATCCCGCCCTCGCTGAAAATGCTCCCATACTGTTTCGCGGCATTTGTAAAGGAAACCCTGGCTTTTTGGTAATCGCCTGAGTTCGTCTGGCTTTCAGCCTGTTTTATATAAGCAGCGCCCAGCATTGCTGTAGCCCAGGATTCAATTTTTTTCACTTTTTTTCTCTGCGCCTCTGCCTGCCCCTCAAACTTTAGCGTTTGCTTGGCGTAAGCGCACGACATCACAGTTCGGACAGCTTTTTTAACCTCAGAAATAGCTTTTACAGAATAATCGCCGCGCTTGGCTTCCAGGCCTTTTTCCAATAAATACTTCCTCGCCTCATCAGGTTTATACGCACTCGCTTTCTCTATCATTTGGTCGGCTGTCATGTAGGGTTTAGCCTGGGATCTAGAACTAGATGATCTTGCGTAACCTGTAGCTGATGCCATATTGAACCCATGACTCTTTCTTGAATAATAGTATAATAATTATTAGTTGGGCTCTTTTATATAGGTCGCGATAATCCACTAGCTACTGTATTTTCCCGAATTAATTTCGATATAGTTGGCCAGGGATGCGGTGATGGTTTATGCGAATCAAAAGAAACAGTGCATAGCTGTCCTGATGACTGTCCAGTATTGCCTCTTTCAAAAGAATAATTAAAAATATAGGCGGGAAGGCCATATACCTGAAAGTTATAAACCTGTTCCATACAATATTACTTTATTATGAAAATAGTGATAGCTGCCTTTGTATTCCTATTCATTGCCGGTCTTTTTATGCAGACAACTTCTGCTATAATACCCCAAATAGAAATAATCTCTCCCCAAAACAAGGAATATTATTCTCCAGACGTCTTTCTGGATATTAGTACAGGAACAGTTTTATCTGATGTCTCCTATTCACTAAATGACCAGACTCTTACTGTGTTTTATAGCAATGCATACAAAAAAACAGCAACTGTTTTAGGAAAGCAAGGCCAGAATAAACTTGTTGTGAATGCTGAAAATGGGACAGATAAAAATACACAAGCGCTTTCTTTCAACATCCAAAAATGCACTATTGACCTAAGAAATATCAAAACAGCCGGCAACTCTATAATCTTTACAGTAGAAAACACTGGAACCCTGCAACAGGCGCTGAATTATACTATAAAAGTCAATCTTGATAAGGTCAAAAACTCCATAGAAAATATTAATTCAGGTGAGACAAAACAGATATCCACTCCATATAATTTCGAAATAGGAAAAACTTATCAGCTAGAAGCTATCGGCGTCTCGAATTGCGGCGCCACAGACTCTGTGACAGCAGGGTATTCCAAAACAGGCCCATCCCCTTGTTCAAATCCTGACGGCGAACACAACACTTTTAGGACAAACTCAACTGAAGGGAAAACATACAAATGCAATAATGGCCTCTGGGAAGACGTAAAGTCATCTTCAGCTGAATACGAGTATTGTAAAACCGACAGGTGCGGAGATGGCGCAATCAATTGCGGAGAGACACAATACAGTTGCCCTAAAGACTATAATTCTTCAACAGCCAAATGCAATTGTGATAATCAGGCATTTTATGGCCAATCTATAAAACCTTATGCAGAAGAGTTCTACAGCCTCTGTAAAACAAATTGCAGCCTGGATTGCTTGAGTGATTATGACTGTAAATCTGGAACTGAGTGCAAAAACTTGTTTTGTTCGCCTAAGCCTGGAAGATGCGCTGTCCAGATACGCGATTTGGATTACACAAAAGAAATGTTTAAGGGCCAGGTCGGCTTTGTCTTTGCAAATATAAAAAATACAGGCTTAATCAGAGAGAATATCAGCGCAAGGCTGTACGTAGACAATCTCAAGTTGAATGAGAGTTCCAGTAATTTTGAGCCAGAAGCAGACCGTTTTGTCTCAATGCCATACACTGCTCTTCCTGGACAGCATAATCTCACTTTCGAAGCAAAAACAAATAACTGTATATCCAGCGATACAAAACAGCTTATATTTTTTACAGTGAATGATGTTGCTGTGACAAAGCCTTTAGAGGTTCCTTTGGCAACAGAAATAAATCTCCAAAAAGATTCTCTTAAGACGTCCACTGGAATAGAGAACGCCTTCTTTTTGGACCTAAAAACAAACCAGCCCCAAATATTTAGTTTAAAGGTTTCTGGCGTCCCTGCAGACTGGCTCGACTACCCAACAACAATAGGGATAACAGAAAGCAGGACAGTGAATATTTTCATCAAACCCAAGCAAGCAGGCGAATTCAATCTAACTATAGAGGTTCAGGGGAAAGAGAAAACGTTCACATCAACTGCAAAATTAAGCGTGGAACCTAAACCTGTTGCTAAAGGCATAGATGCTTCTATTGTTTTAATTCTTGCATTCCTGGTGCTAGTTTTATTATTAATTATAGTATTTCTCGGCAGCAGATACCTTAAGCTTGAAAGATAATATAAATTCCAGTACCTCTTCTTAGTTAACACCGTTATGACTTTATATATCCTATAAAAACTAACTATATCAATATAGGCGATCTCGAGTTGAATATGTCCTTTGGAGCAGTTTCAGTTATAAATTATGTAGCCTGGTTTATCTTTGTATTCATAGGAGTCTTCTGGATACTGGTTCTTTTGCAGAGCAAAAATAACACCGATAAGCAGACTAAAAGAGCGTTCCCCAAAGTCAGTGTTATCATCCCTGCATACAATGAAGAAGACAGCATAGCAAAAACAATAAAATCTGTCCTCAATCTGGATTATCCAAAACATCTTCTCGAAGTTATTGTAGTAAACGACTGCTCGAGAGACAAAACTGTAGAGATAGCAAAAACTTTCGAAAAACAAGGCGTAAAAATTTTGACAAACAAATCAAACAGCGGAAAAGCATTTTCCCTCAACGCTGGAATAGGTGCAGCAACCGGTTCCATCGTCGGATGCATAGATGCTGACTGCGAAGTTGACAGCCAAGCCCTGAAAAGCATGATAGGCTATTTTGATGACGAGCGAGTAGGGTCTGTCACACCAGCTGTGAAAATACTCAAACCAAAGGGCATGCTTGAAAGAATACAGCACGTAGAATATCTCCTTAACATATTTCTAAGAAAAATGCTTGCTGTAGTGGATGCAATCCATGTAACTCCAGGCCCTTTTTCCCTGTACAGAAAAGACGTCATGCAGAAAATAAAAGGGTTTGATGTAGGAAACCTTACAGAGGACATGGAGATCGCATTAAAGATCCACAAAGCAGGCTACAAGATAGAAAATAGCGTGAATGCAGTTTGCTATACAATTTGCCCTGACAATTGGAAAAGCCTCTTCAGCCAAAGGCTAAGATGGTATAGAGGCGCGTTTTCCAATATGTATAAATACAAAGAAATGATGTTCAACAGGAAATATGGGAATTTAGGCATATTCCTGCTTCCTGCGAATTTAATTGCGACCCTTCTCATAATTTTCATTTTCGGCTCCATGATAGTTGGCACAATATCGAGCATCTCAGATCTTGTGTGGAAAATGAACCTGATAAACTGGAATATTGATGTCTATCTGAAAGAGTTCAGTATAACCTCGCTATTCTTTATCCCGTTCTCGACGCCAATAATGTTTGGCATGTTCGGTGTTGTGATAGGAGTGTATCTCCTCAATAAAAGCTTCAAGATGACAAGCGAAAAAACAAAAGGAAACAAACTCAGCTATATTTTCTATCTTTTCCTGTACCCAATGATCATGGTCATCTTCTGGTCAGCTGCCTTGTTTTATGAGGTCTTCAGAATAAAGAAAAAGTGGTGACGCACACACTGCATTTATAAATTAATTCTGCTTTTATATGGGATTAGAAAGGTCGACACTGGTCTTCAGACCAGTGTCCAGCTGAATATGGTTTTGCTTACACACCTGGGAAGATTTGGATATAAAATAGATTGTAAGCGAGAAAAGCTATCTGTCGGATATGGCTATGGTTGTACTGCCAATAGTGGGCTCAAAATAGACCTCGATACGTCAGAAATGATACCAGAAGAACTAAGGGAAAGAAATCGAAAATATCCAATGGGTTTTCAGGTTACTTTGAGGCCCAGGCCCATAGAAAGAAAAAGGAGAGATGACAGATTAAAAGATAGCGGGGTAACCTCTGGCATCTTCAGGAGACGAGAAAATAAATTCTACACAACTGGAGAACTTATACAGCCAAGTAACGGCCATACTATAAAAAACGAACCTGCGTATTCAGTTGTCTGGACGATTCCTTATGTAAACGGATTTGATGACTATGGAAGATTCTTTAATTTTTGTGCTGTCGTAGGAGAAAGCAAGGTCAAAATAATTGAGCTTGCAATACAGAGTCAGTCTTCCATGGTCAAGGATACAGGAGAAAATTTTGACAGAGACGGCGAAAAATACGGAGCTTTTTCATCTGTTTTCGATATCCTCCTCAATATAGAGCATACTTTCGAGGGAAAAAGATTTACGTACAGAAGCCTGCCACACCTAATATATCCCCCATTTGAAAGGTAAATATAAATAGCCTAAATAAATAAGAAGTTATGTCAAATCCTGAATTCAAAAAACAGCTTAATGCCAAAACACTTCTGTCCGCTTTGCTTATAGCAGGAATCCTTTTCATAACAGGGTTATACACAGGTTTTAGCATAAACAAGGAAAGGCTCTCTGCAATCGAAGTCGATATGGGTGACGTCGTAAAGAACATAGAGAATTTCCAGCTCCAATTCCTATTTTTTGACACCCTAGGCGGGGATGCGGCATGCCCTCTTCTGGCAGATTCATTAAAAAACATAAATAAAAAGTCCTATGAGATAGGGCGCAAACTAACTGAAAACAATCCAGATACAGGAGAAATAACAGATTATAACTATTATGAAAATCTGAGGGAAAGGTATGGACGGGTCCTCACAAGCTATTGGCTTCTATCAACCAAAATGAAGGATGTCTGCAAATCCAAAGAAAAAACAGCAATATTCTTTATAGAAAAAAACACTTGTGTAAAACAAAACCCCAACCTTTGTTCTGACCAGGGTTTTGTTTTAGATAATATAAAAAGAATTTTCGGGGAAAACCTGCTAGTGTTTACGCTCCATGCAGACCTGAAAGAGCCGTCTGTAAAAGTATTAAAGGATTATTATAAAGTTGATAGCTATCCAACGCTTATCATAGACGGGAAAAAATACAACGGTTTCCAGGACAAAGACACCTTACTGAAAATTTTGTGTGATATCGGTTTATGTCCTTGAAAAATTTAAGCAAGACAGAAAAAATAATACTTGTTATTATTGCATTCTCGCTTTTTGGGAGGCTGGCCTTCCTGCCTTTCATCCAAGGTGTATGGTGGGACGAAGCTGTTTACCTGACCCTTGGAAGGAATATTCATTCAGGAATTTACAGCCTTGATCCAGTATATTTTTTTGAAACAGAGAGGCCACCGCTAGTCCCTATCCTTGTATCCCTTTCATCTGAATCAATAATATTCTCCAGATTATTCCTATCAGCATTATCTATTCTCGGTGTTGTCGCAACTTATTACCTGACAAAAGAAATATTTGGAAGAAAAGCTGCAATATGGTCTTCCCTTTTTCTGTCAACAGCGCCGTTCTTCCTGTTTTTCACACTGAAAATTTTATCTGAGGGAGTATTCATACTGTTTTTGAGCCTTTCAGCTCTCTTTTTTGTCCGCGGCCTAAAGCAAGATAAAATCATTTACTATATGGGATCTGGAATCTTTGCCGCCCTGACTGTCCTGGCCAGACACTTCGGCGTTCTTCTCATAATCGGCTATTTTTTCACCCTCCTATACCTTTTATTCGCGAAAAAACAAAAGAAATACCTGACTTACGTTCTTGTCATATTTATTTTTTCTAGTGTATCGATTAGTCCATGGCTTATTCTGACATCCAAATACTATTCGAACCCTCTAGATGCATTTTTTGCAAAGTTTAGCCATGTGTCAGGGGCCTATAATTATAGTTTGCCGAATACAGCAATAGATTATTTCTCTGTGTGGTATTTGTCAGGGATTTTCTTAATCGCCGGCCTTTTCTACATTTTAAAAGGAAAAGTGGATAAAGTAAAAGCCTTCTGTCTTTTGATTTTTGTTATGTCAGTTGTTTTCTATATCCTTCTTCCAGGATACAAAGAGCCTAGATATCTTCTAGGGTTTCTCCCACTTGTTTCCGCTATAGCAGGTTTTGGGATAGTAAAAACAGTGGAAAAAAGAAAAACACTGAAAAAACTGCTTCCCATTATTGCAATAGTGGTTTGCCTCATCTCAGTCACTGTAATATTCCAGTCTATCTGGAACGATAGGATAGCCGCAAAAGAGAGTGTTGATGCTGCCCTATATCTAAAAAATATAGGTGAAAAAGGAGATATAGTGATGACACTTCATTATCCTTACATTTATTACATTTCAGGAAAAAGAGCGGTGTTTTTAACCAGAGACCCTGATTATATATCGAAGGACATAAAAGAAAAAAACGTGAAGTATATTCTAGTCTATAAGGAGGACTCTCGGCATCCTGGGTATGGGTTTTTTAATAACAAACCGGAGTTTATCAAATTGGCAGCATTTGGCCAAGCATGGGATCCTCAATTGGCCATTCTTTACAAAGTTGCTTGAGACTTACCAAATGTGGTTATGGACAAAAAATTAATATGTTTTTCGATAGCATTGGTAATATCTGTTTCCCTTTTCTCATACAAGCACATACAAGACTTTAGCCAGACTGGGTTCAATTGGTTTGATGTTCCGAAGGCAGAGGAAATCTACTTAACAGAATACGGCAAGTCTGTTTCAACTAACTCAGAATTTACAATATACTCGAGTAAAAATGGATCTTGCACAATAGATTATTGTAAATTCAACAAATCAATTGACCTCCTGAGAGGGACAAATAAAATCCAATTAAATACTGATGATTGTGATAAAGAAAACACCGTCAAAATAGTCTGTGGAAACCTGAATAACAGATTTACTTTTAATAAATCCGAAAAACTTTCTGCTAAAGATAGCTTAGAATTCACAGATTTGAATATAGAAAGAAAAGGCGGATATGTTCTCTTAAATTTTTCAGGTAAAATAAGCCTTGAGAATTCCGGAGTGAGAAGTTTCGAAATTTTAATCAATAATAATACAGTTCTTAGACCGTCCTATGTGTTTTCTGGAGAGAATAATTTTTCCTTCTCCGAAAAAATAAAGTTCCCGCTTCCAGGAGAAATTGCTGTCAGAGCGCTTGGCCAGGAGATCAAAAAAGATATAAAAACCTCATCGATGAGATTTGAGCTAGCTGGATACATTGTCCTCATTTTTTCAATTTTGCTATCCTGGCTAATTTATAAGAAATCCAATATGCCGGCTCTCATATTTATTTTATTGTTATTTTTGTCCGTAGCTGGGCTTGAAACAATCCACTTCAGGGCCGCTAAAACATTTGGTTTAGGCGAATGGATAGTCCCATTGGTATCTGTTGTATTAACAGTTTCTGTTTACCTAAATAAAATAAAAATAAGCAAAATAAACCTCAGGTTAGAAAAATCTTTAATAAATGAAATCCTCGTTTTCACAATTCTTTATCTGCTCTTCGTTTTAGCCCTTAAAACTTTCATAGGGCCCTATGATACATGGTGGCCTTACTATGCCAGACATACTGAGATGACATATCAGTATCAAACAGCGTTCTATCAGGATGAACTCAGCTATCTCGGTAGGCCAGCTACATACCCAACAGCATTCTTTGAATTCGGCGCAGAGTTTACTGGATTGCTTGGAGCCCAGAGTTTTTATGATGTACAATTCCTATTGCATGCCATCTTAATTGTTTTCTATTGCATATCCTCTTACCTGCTTTTTTTAAAATTTGAAAGAAAGCAAAGGATAATAGCAGTTTTGCTTTATTCAACAATGAGCTTCACTTTAATAACAACTGTCATAGGGACGCTTCACGTGTTCTCCTTTATTTTATTGAATATAGCCACACTTTTCTATAACACCGATAGACTTAGAAAACTATCCCCATTTGCTCTGGCACTGGCGCTGGCATCGCATCCTATAACCATATTCTTGTTCCCATTTTATGTATATGCGACAAACAAATTTGACCTCGGCTGGAGAAATCTCAGACCCCTCTGCTCAGTGTTTTTTGCTGGGATTCTTATATCACTTGTCTTCTATCTGCCAATATTCTATAACTATGGTTTGCCACATTCTATCGAGTCTAAAACATGGGGATTTTTGCTGACCTACGGGTTTGCAGGCCTGATGTCTGATTTTAGATTCGGCCTGCCTCTAGCCATTTTAGCTATGGCAGTCGGCCTATCCAATAAAAAGTTTAGAGTGCCATCGATAATCTTGCTCTCGATCTTGCTTTTTTACTCAACTATAGCTTACAGAGTCAACATGTTCGGATCAATAATATTATCAAGCCTCTTTGTTTTGGTATTCAAAGACTATTTGAAAAATAAGTTCGTAACATGGTTTATTATGGCTCTGCTAGCCTCCAGTTCCATCTTCATAACTGTGATCTACTCTGGCACTGCATCCTGGTGCACGTGGGGTTCTGTAAAGCCTTTCTGCACCTTACCGATGGATTATTTGAGGGTTCACACATCCACCCAAGACTCAGTAGCTATTAACCCAGAGTTCGGCCATCTCGAAGCATTTTTGGGGGAGAGAAAAGTTTTAGCTGATTTATATGTAGAGTATGCCAACCAGAAGAAATTTACAGCAGAGGACTTGTTTTATCACGAATCCAATTCTTCTCACCTAAATGACTATAATATAACCTGGATGGTTTTAGATAATATTGGAAAAGAAAGAGACCTTCCAGATAAAGACAGGGTCTACGATAACAGCTTTATCCGCATCTATCGTCAATATTAATTATTAGATGCAAATACTGGTTAATATGATCTCTATAATAATTCCAGCCTGGAACGAAGAGAAGCGCATAGGAAAAACCCTGGACGAAATGATGGGTTTCCTCGAAAAAAAGAACCCAGATTATGAAATTGTGGTCTCCTCTAACGGTTCCAGAGATAATACAGACCAGCTAATAAAAAAATACTCACGGAAAAATAAAAAAATAAAACTTGTATCTTCCCCAATAAGCGGAAAAGCGCGTGCCCTCAAAACGGCCTTCCCGGAAACAAAAGGCAATATAGTTATTTTTGCAGATGCAGATAATTCTTCTAAGATCCGTGATATATGGAAACTGGTCGAAGAAATAAAAAATTACGATGTGGTTATAGCATCCAGATCAGTCAAAGAACTAATAACAGTCAGGCAGCCATTAAGCAGGGAGCTTTCAGGGAAGTTCATGAGCCTTCTCGTAAGAGTGATGTTCCATCTGCCTATAAGGGATACACAGTGCGGCTATAAAGTTTTCAGGAGGCCTGTCCTGGAAAAAGTTTTCCATCTCGTAAGGAGCCAAAAATGGGAATTCGATGTAGAGCTTTTGGTGCGGGCCAAAAACGCCGGATTCACTATAAAAGAAAAGCCTATACCTTGGGAAGATGATGTGAGGTCGCGGCTGAAACTTTTCCCAGACGCTTTGGAGATGTTTTATAATATATTTAAGTTCAGGATCCAGTTATAGTTATGAAATATATTGCAGTTTTGCTCATGCTTTCCCTGGCTGTTTTGGCAGGCTGCGTTTCCAGTACGAACCAAAAATATTCTGACCCCAAGTTTTCTTTTAATTATCCTGATAATTTCAGAATAATTCCTGTTGGCGAAAAACCGGTTTTTACTGAACAGACAGAACCCCAGGAAAATATAGCCTCTTTATGGCCAGTGGCTGAGGACCAGGTGAATATACTGGTTAAAAAAGAACTGAAAACAAAAACTGAGCTAGAAAGGGTCTCTTCCATCAAAGTTAATGATGTCCAGACATATCATCGTTTAGTAGACCAGATAGCAAAACAAGCATTAGCTAACTATACTGAAATCTCGTCCAAGAACATATCAGTCTCTGGGATTACTGGCATAGACTCTGTGATAGAATTTGATAATAGTGGCAACAAAATCAAATCCAGGTCTGTCGTAATATTCTTTAATGATAACCCGTATGTTTTGGAATATTCGTCTGTTGCAGAGATGTTTGAGAAATATCAAAAAGAGTTCGAGGCTATAGTGGGCTCTTTTAAAGTCAGGTGAATCTATGAAAGTTTTACAATCAGTCGTTTTAGGCATAATATCCTTGTATACTTGGAATTACCTGCTTTTGCAGTCATCCCAAAAAAGCCTATTATTTCTAGCCTATGTGCTCACAGGTTTTTTTGTCATGTGTTTGTATTCTGGCCATAGAAAATCTGCATTTAAAAATTGTATTGTATTGCCTGTTTTGCTCGCATTGGCCCTCTCAGCCATAGATATAGCCTCTATAGCAATCCTATCTTCCAGATTTTTATTAGTAGGGCTTATAGATACTGCTTTAAAGATAGCTTTTGCTTTACTGGGCGGCATCCTATTCTACATAGCGCAGAAAACTTTTGATACGCATAGGAAATTTTTATTTGGCGATCTAAAGACTTTACCGAGAAGAATAACATCAGGATTAATAGACGTGAATATCCTGCTTATAATATTTGGCGGATTAACACTGATCACCTCTTTTATAAAATTGTCTCAATCAATAGAAGGCATCTTGATAATTCTAGTCATCTTTTCTTACAAAGCTGTGCAGGAATGGCAGTCAGGCCAAACCTTCGGGAAAAAGATAATGGGAATATCTGTAAAATGCAACCCAATCCAAGCCTGTGCAAGGAATATGCCTTTTGCCCCCCTATTTTTAGCTCCTTATACATCAGGCATATTGCTCAATGTTATATATCTCACTATCCTGATCGATCTAATCATGATATTCACAGGCAGAAGGCTCTTCGATTTCATTTCTGGGACTAAAGTGATCTCATCTTAGGGTACCAAAAGCCTTAAAACACCTTCTTGCAATTTTAATGTGAGCCGATGGGCTCTAATCTATATATGGCACCATTTCTTGAAGTTGTTGTAATACCAATGGCATCCCTTATAATCGGGGCTATTCTAGGTGAAATACTGGCCTACAAAACCTTCGGAGTCCCAAAAAACAGTTTCGTTCTAATCTTCGATATGCTATTTTTCGTCTTCCTCATATCTGCAATTTTCACTTACCTAAAATTCACGACTTTTGATATGGTATATTACATGACCAACTTCATCGCAGGCTTCATCTCAATACCTATAATAAGGGGAACAGAAACTGCTTTCGGATTGACCCACACGCCTTATTTAAACAAAAAGGGGACAATAGAGATAATCCAGTCGCTCTCGCGGGCTGGGATGGATAAAGACGAAATAGTACAATCACTGAAAAGGATAGGCTACAGCACAAAAGATATAGAAAAGTATTTCGAGTTCATAACACGATCAGTCTCCCCTTATCTCCCAAAAATAGTAAGGATGGAAGAAAAGCTGGAGAGCATAGAAAAAAAGCTAGAAGTTATTGGCCAAAAGAAGCCTAGGAGGAAGAAATGAGTCCGGAAAAGAAGATAAATCAAATTGAAGAGTATATCAAGGTCCTTTCAAAATCAGTGGAAGACCTCACTTTCAGGCTAGAGATGCTCGAGAAGAAACTGAAGAGCTAGCATTGGTTTTTCCTAGGGAGTGTCTTCCATTTTGGCCACAGTCCAATGATCAATTTTGAGTAGTCTGTTGTATTGCACGTGAGCTTTAAGTCGAAAGTGTAAACTGTTATTGATTCTGCACAAACATCTGGCTGTGTATTCCAAATAACCAGACTTTTCGCTGTGCTGTCAGTTAGGTTGGCAAATCCGTATACTATATAACTGTACTGATCAGCTATCTTATTCATCACATACCTTCCTGTCCTATTCACATCCTGTTCATTGATAAGTGATCCACAGAAATACAAATTAAGAGTTTCCCCGAATGTGAAATTTGCCGAGTTGTTAAAAGATCCGTAACTCGAGTTTCTGTAATTTACTAGTGTGAAAGCAGCAGCTTCTGCGTACGCAGTCTCCTTTACTTTAGAACTAAGTGTAAAAGTGCTGCTGGTGTAAAAACTATAAACAAGCAGTATCGATATAAATGTCCCCAGCAAAAGGACGTCGATCATGCTGGCCTGCGCTTTCAGCCCTTTTCCTGCCATATTATTTCCCTATGTACACCTCCAAGATCCCAGGCGAATACTTTCCTGTAGATTTATTCAGTAAAAGTATTGGCACAGCGCTAGAGAAAACAGATTCAGCATTAAGGAAAAAGGTCTCGTTGCCAGATGTGTAATTGATGTTGCTTTCTGTATCTCTCAGAAGAATCTTTATACCCCTATCAGGCAAATTGAATTTCTGGGTAATGTTGTCAATCAGCCCGGAATTCTCAAAAAATATCTTTTTTGCTATTGCATTTGCATATATCTGCTGCTCTTCTATAGCAATTTTTTCGAGATACGAATTATAGCTTTTGATAACACCGAATACAAAAACCATTATTAGAATAGAAACAAAAATGGTGGAAAAGAAATCTTCTGACGAGAACCCTTTAAATCGCTTTGACATGGACTATCCCATCCTCCTTGTATATTCTGACATTTTTCGATTTTATTGATCCCGGGGTTGCATTAGAGAGGAAGTTTCTTAAAACCGTATTCACAGTAAGATTCCTCTGGCTCACTTCAATTGTGTATTCTTCAGGCAACTGATAATTTATAGAGCAATTTTCGCACACAGAATCTATTATTTTAGAAATTGTATTTGCTGCCTGGACTTCCTTTCCCCTATCCAGAAAATTCAATTGAAAAGCTGAAAAGCTAAATACAACAGCCACAAGCACTGCTATGAAAATCATCAAGCCGATTTTAGAGAGCAACCAATCTAACATATCCTCGAGATTATCTTAGTATTAATGTTTTTATACTACAATAGTCCTATATGAAAGGTTTTGCCGTCTCTCCAATCATCTTTATCGGGCTCTTCATAATCACAGCTTTGATGCTCATATCGTTCTCTGATCTCGACAGAAAACTCACAGACGGAATAACTAAAATCTCCTCGCTTAAAAAACTGGAAGCAGAATATCTTCTCAATAAAACATCTGCTGAAAATCTTTTGCATCTGCACTCTGTTTTCGGTCTAAACGGATCGTCTACAGAAGCCCAGCTAAAAGCCAATATTAGCAGGCTAGTCGGCGAGCCTATTGATATTGTATCCTGCAGCCCAACTTACTTTACAACAAGAATGGTAAAAAACTTCTATAGGACAGATGGACCAGCTTCAATAAACAGGACCTATTCAATTATAAAAAACATAACCTGTATAGATGTGGCTGCCTTGAACGTCTCCCGCCCATTATCTGTTTCCTGCAGTTCAGCCGCCTTCTCGTGCGCATGATATAGACCCCAAGATATACTCAAAAAGCTTATAAATCCATACTATATATTCTACTTATGAAAGGCATAGAAGGCATGGCGCTTCAGTATATAGTGCTGATAGTCGTTGCAGCTATTGTTGTTGGTGCTGTTTTTACAATAATAACAACATTCACAAACACAGCCGGGTCCCAAGCAAAAACCCTTAACCAAACAGTCTCAACCGGTTTTAACGCATCCACTGCAAAAGCATGCACAGGCTTCGGTGGCACCTGGAACTCTACAACAAACACTTGTACATAGGCAATAGGCTAAAACCCTATCGAATTGATTTCTTGACTTTTTTCTATTATGCATGGTATAGAGAGTATCCCGTTAACCTTGATCGCTGTTTCCCTACTAATTATAATAGTAGCCTATGTGGGTTTTACTCAAGTAAACGTCTTCTTGGATTTCAACACTAAACGCATGTTTAAAGAGGAGATGGCTTCCTTTGTCGAGAATATGAAGTTAATCAAAGCCGCCGGCGGCCAGAACACGTTTTCCACCAAAACAATAAAAATTCCATCAGGAGGCTACACATTCAATCTGGATCTCACAGATGACGTTGTGTATGGAAACCTCTCAGGCGAGATATACAACCTCAGTTTGAAGCAGATTTCGATCAATCTGACAGCTTTCCGGCCACTCGAATCTGGCGTCATTAGAGATGGGATAGCCACACTAGGAGGCCAGGACTTCAAAATAGTTCTGCATTACGGGGATCTCGCAGACTTGGAGATCAAGAATTTGACTTTGACATTTGAGTGATGTTATGAAAAAGAAAATCGTGTGTTTTGCATTATTTTTGATATTCTTATTGATTATAGTGTCAGGATGTACCAAAAATCAGGAAATTTCTTATAACCAGACGGAATCAAAACATGAAAAAGCATTGCCAATCAAAACTCCATTAGCAGAAAAGCTAGAAAAAATGGGCGATTTGGATGCCAATTCACTAGCCATTTTTAATAACATTATCTATGTAGGTGCACAAGACGGGATATATCAAATAGAGAAAGACAGAATAGAGCCTTCTGATACAACTCTAGGCACAATAACGTCTTTTGCAATTTACAACAACAACTTCTATGCCGGGGGCAATAAAGGCATATTTGTATTAAACGGAAGTAAATGGGTGAATGCTTCAAAGCCTCCAGATGTCAGAAGTGATTATGGGGACGTTGTTTGGCAAATATTAAATCATGAAAATGTTCTATACGCAATCAAAGGCGAGATTTTCAAAGGTGGCAAATTATTCAGATTAATTGAAGGCGAATGGGTAAATGTATCAGACAGAACATTTTATAAAGCGATGTTTTACAAAAGCAATCTTTATGCCGGCGGATATCAGGGAGTTCACACACTTAAAAATAATGAATGGGTTCAAATATCAACTGGAGATTCAGCTTTAGTCAGCGATTTTGTAGAATACAGAGACCAGTTATATGTCAGTGTGCAAGACAAAGTTTTTAAACTGCGCGAAGACCAGCTAATTCCAATAAGCTCTTTATACTCTCCGCCATCTGGCTATAAATTCGGTATACATGATAACAGACTCTATATTACTACCAGTGATGGTATACAAGTGATTTTATCTGACAATGTCTGGGTTTTATTGAAGCAGGGCATATACCCAAGGGATTACCTATCATATAACAATGAATTATATTTAGCAACTGAAGATGGTGTGTTCAAATATCGTCCGGACGAGAGAATCTTTAATTCGGTGATCGTAGGCGGCAGTATTTCTTAGCTCTAATCGCTTGTCAAGTTTGCATATATTTTCTATACAGAGCCTTTATAAACCTTACTGCCAATTCTTAATATGGCCCTATTCAAAAAACAAAAAATGACTCCAGAGCTCAAAAAGAAAAACAGGAGAAACGCCAAAATGTTGATAATCTTGGGTGTAATATTCCTGATAACCCCTCTCCTGCCACTCGGAGTGATCAACATACTAGTCGGAATAGCACTATACAAGAAATCCAAATGAAAAAACCCTATTCAATCACCGGAGGCTGCGTATCCTGGATTATTTTCAATATAGGCAGTTTTTTTATTTTCGAAAGGTTATTTTTAGGGATCATTCTGATTTCTATCTCATTGGTTTCTTTCATCTACATCCTAAAACTGTCGAAAAAACCCAAAGACAGGACAAACCAAATTTTCTGGTATCTGGCGCCTTTTGTCTTTGGGCTCTGGGGAGGAATAGCAGGCTTTTTCTGCATGAGAAAAAGAAACCCGCAATTAGCAGAGAATTTGATTATACTCGGTTTGCTGACATTGGTTGTATCGGCATTAACGTATTTCCTGCTAACCAGAATTTAATTAGTGGATTTCGCTTGAAGCAGTCTTGGACATTTCTCTACATCTATTTTTTAAGCCTCCCCATCGTTATCTCCGCTATTTTATTTAGCGCAAGCTGTTTTCTGGTGTGCTCAATGAATTCTGTCATGCATATATGATTACATATGCTGCGGAAACAAATAAATATTTTAATTTTCTGGAACTATGCAAGAAATGATTAAAGTCTTTCAAGCAATTACCAATGTTTCCTTATATTATCTAAGCCTTCAAGATAATCATCAAAATCTAGATTGCTTTTAATTCCGAATCTGCTTAGAATAACTATCATCTCGCTTATAGAAGTTCCTGCTAACTCAGCTGCTTTTCCTATTGACACTTTGCCATTTTTGTAATTTTCTATAGCCATCATAAGCGTTTTCCCATGAATACATGGTTCACCTTTTCCTGGGTGTAGGGTTCCGCGAAAGTGTTGAGTTCTGGGTTTTGAGTGCTGGGTTGTCTTTTTTCAATACTGGATTCTCTTTCTTTAGAATCGGGTTCTGGGCTACGAGTTTTGGACTATCTTTCTTCAGCACTGGATTATCCTTCT
>CAYYYJ010000012.1:0-25922 GCA_964476045.1 uncultured archaeon
ATGTTTTACCAAATCCGCACGCGCCTGAAGGGATTGGTATTAGGAATGGATTTGCTCGGCCAAGCATCGGTATCGGACTTGGCGAAGGAGATAATGTTGGAGTAGGCGTAGAGGTTGGTGTAGCAGTAGGAGTAGCTGTTCCTGAAGGGGTTGGACTAGACGAAGGACTCGGGGAAGGAGATGGTGTCGGAGTTGCTGATGGCGAGGCTTGTAGAGATGTTGATGGGGTTGCAGATGGACTAGGCGATACTGCAGGAGTTGGGGTTGGTGTGGGAGTTGGAGTAGGAGAAGAAGGTGACGGACTGGCACTTGGTGATGGGCTTGGTGTAGGAGAAGGTGTTGGTGTAGGAGTTGGTGAAGGTGTAACTGTAGACTGCGCATTGTAGAGAGTCTGGATATCGGATGCTGAAAGAGCGCGGTTGTATATCTGGACATCGTCTATGCTGCCCGTGTAGTATAGCTGGCTGTTTACAAACCTGCCACCTATGGAATCTGTCTGGCCTGAATTATAAGAGGCTGTTGGATGAAATTGTATACCATTATAATCTGTTACTGCCCGGCTTATTGTTGTCGCGACTGGATTACCATTGACATACATTTTATAATTACCTGTCCCATAATCGATGGAGAATGTGAGGTAATACCATGTGTCTGCTGCGAATGAAACTCCGGAAGAGGATATGGTTGTGTCTGAATTTGGGTTTGTTGGCGTCCATGAAAAGCCGAGACCGCCTGTATAGAAAGACAACCCACCATAGCCTTGCCCTCCTGATGCACCTGCACCGAGCAAGTAACCGCCTGTCGGAGTTGGTTTGGCCCAGAGGCTGTAAGTTATTGCTGAAGATTGCCTGAAAACAGTAGAAGTTGAAGGTAACTTTATAATTCCAGTGCTGCCATCAAAACTTAGGCCTTTGTGCCCATTGTCTGTGACTGCTGAGACGCCGCCTGTGATTGCTCCTGTGTTTGAACCAACAGAATCGGCTGCTGTGCCGTCATCGAATGTCCATCTGGAGACTAGGCCGGAGGGGAGGGCTGGAGAAGGTGACGGAGACGGAGTTGAAGCGGGGCTAACTGAGGGTGTTGGAGAAGGGCTCGGTGACGGTGTAGGGGTCGGGGTTGGAGTGGGTGTTGGACTAGCTGTTGGTGAAGGTGACGGAGATGGTGTTGGGGTAGGGCTAGGAGTCAAATCTGTGACTTCTATTCCTGCATAATGCCATACGTGGAATAATGGGCCTACTGCAGGCGGTTGGGTGATGCTGTTTACCTTAATCTTTACAGGATTAGCTAAAGGGCTGCTTGGGTATCCTGGAGAAATAGTGAAATCGAAACTGTTTCCCAGATAAATGGACTCCACCCGAGCCTTCCCATCCTTGTCTGTAACCCTTATGGAAACAAAATTGCCTGTGCCATCCAGCTTAAAAAAGGCATCAGTTAACTCTATTTTGGCTCCAGGGAAACCAAAAGGATATTCGGGGCTAGAATATCCTGTGCGTGTATTTTTACCTATTCTGATTGTTTTGATTTCGCCAGGCTCCTGAAATATTTCTGGTTCCTGGTCTGGTGTAAGCGATCCTGATTTAACCTTATAAGCAGTCACAGGATTTGTGTTGCCTGTCCAGAATTCTCCCCCGCAACTGTTTGGATCAGGTATTTTTTTCAGGTCTTCTGAGATTATGTAAACCTCGCCGTTTGTTGGGTCTGTATATTGTATTGCTTTTTTGTCCAGGAGTCCCGGTTCCTGTTGTACTTCTTGTAAAGGCTCCTGTAACGGGGAATCTTTTGGTTTAGGTTGCTGCACGCATCCTGATATGAAAAGTATTGATAAAACAAAAATTACAATGATGGGAATCTTATATGCCATAGCTATTAACAATATATAGATTCAGGTTTAAAAATGAAAATGTAGATTCTGTATTTTTCCTGAAATGTTTTCGCCATTTTACCCGCTTGCCAAAGCTGCAATTTCAGAAGCTGTCAATACTTTGTTGTAGATTTTGACTTTGTCTATTATTCCATCAAAACTGTTGCCTATGTAAACATCAGATTGGCTTAGTAATGTGCCAGAAGTGAGACGCGAGTTGGTTTTCAACACATCATATATTTGTCGTGCACCTTAATTAAATAACAGCTAGCATTGGTTGGCTAGGCTGGCGTGATTTACTACACTCAGCAATTGAAAGGCAGCAATTAAACTACTTAAAAATACTCATCACAAAAAGTCGTATTTTATATAGCTAAATATCGAATTTAGGCTATATATTGCGGAAAAGTTCACTATATAAAAGGCAAGTTTTATAAAGGCATTGGTTTCACGGTATTTATATAGGCTAGACTAATTATATAGTAATCTAAAAAAAGGAGTGATGAACTATGGGTTTAGGAATGATAGCACAGGTCCTATCCGCGTTGTTCGTACTCTTGTCCGGTGTCTGGGCTTTATGGCTCGCAATGGGACAAGCAGCAATGCCAGCTTTAGGATGGCTTGTTGGAGTAACAGGGTTACTCGGCGGATTAACATGGCTAGCAGCTGCCACAATGGGCGGCAAGAAATAAAGGGTTAACGCCTTTTATTCGCTATTTCTTTTATTTTTTATTTTGTTTTGACGTAAGTATATTGCATGGATAGTATCTAAAAAAGCTGTAAAAACTCACCCCAAAACAGAAATAGGTATCAGCTGTCCTTTATCTTCATGGACTCCCCCAGTCGAACAACCAGGATCAGTTAGATTATTGATGAATTCCTCGTATTCTGGTTTATCCCAATCGTAAGCCAGCTTCCTGTCAGTCCTGTCCTTTCGCGCCAACAGAACAACTCTACTGTTCACTTTCTCGTCAACTACTTCCAATCCGGCTAGCTCTGCTATCCTTTTAGAGAATTCCACAATCTCTTGGTGAGTTGCAAAGTTGTCCTTAGTCATCCTGTATTGTGCAAAACCTATCGGCATTGCTGCTTTTACTTCAAGCCAATCGAACTTTACATTCTTCAGAATCTCAGCGTATTTTTCCGGTGAGAACATGTTCATCTCCTTCCCTACAGTAAGCCTGATAACAGATCTTTTGAAATGCTGGAGAAGGGACAAACTCTCCATTATTTTCTCCCAGCCATCTTTCATCAGAGGGTCACACATTTTTTCATAAGTTTCTTTGTCTGGAGCTGGCAGAGTAATGTACAATTGCGTTAGCGGTGTGTCAATCAATTTTTTTACCATGTTGGGTAGCGTTCCATTCGTGACTAAGAAGGATGTCATTCCTCTATTACTGATCTCCCAGATTAGTTCAGGCAACTTTGGATACAAGCAAGCATCACCAGTCAGACTCAGCGCAACATGCTTCGGTTCCATTGCTTCATACAATCTTTTCTTATCCACACCAGAATTTCCCCAGAAGCCCATGAGAAGCTCTTTGTGTTCGCGGATGAAGCCGTCAACTATTGTTTTTGGGTCGTCGAGTTTGTCGTACACTGTAGAAGAGTATGCAATGTCCCTCCAGCACCACTGGCATCTCAGATTGCATATATCGACGGAAACAGATGCCTCTATGCATCTCCAGGATTTTATATTGTAGAAAGTGTTCTTGTAGCAAGTATCCTCGCCGCGCACAGCTTTTTTGCACCAGAGGCAAGTCTTTATGGCAGAATGGTTTCCGACAAACCTGTAGCCCTGCTTCTCCATTTCTTTAATACGTTCTGGACTGATCATACTAAGTTTTTCCCCTCACCATTAAAAAGGAGCTTTCTGGCTTATATTAGTATCTGGTAGAATTGTCCAGGCAGGCATTAAAAACTTTGGATTAATTGTATGTATGAGTTATAATCATAGAAGATTAGCAATAATATGCGGTAAAGGATTTGAGAGAGTAGGATATGGAGAAAACGTTGGGATAATATTAGAAACAGGCTCAGAGGATCATCACGGTCAAACAACCTCAGCAGAGGAATTGCCTGTTGAACATGGCGCTAGTTTTGGAGGCGACAGGAGCGTTCTTTACATTGATAGATGGGCCCGCGAACACAGGGCAACAGGAAAACCCAGGAATGGAGTTTACGGGAAAGTTGATTACAGAAAAATAGAAGGGATTCTAAGAGTTTCGGCTGTCACTGATATCGTTTCCGCTTCAACTACGATTTCATATTCTCGCAGTATTCCGGAAGGAAGTTTGGTTGTACCGAAATATTTTTCAAGAAACGGCGAGGTTATTGAATTTGATGGCGAATTAAGAAATCTGCTTCTCGAAGCAGGTGGAGACAAGGTATTGGATTCTGGAGTGTATATGCGATACAAAGGATCTAAAAGGCCCAGAGGTCAACGCGTTTTAGCCGGATCTTCTGTGCCCAGAGAACACGCACTAGCTGTTGGGGTATTAAACGCAAGATATGCCTGTTTGGCTTTGGTTACACGAAATGGAAAAAACGCATTAGAAAAATCCCAGGCAGATGAATTGACTAGAACGGCCGCAGAGATCATGATAGGCTTTGTATCACGATTTACTGGAAAAGAGGCAGTAAAGCAAGAAAAGGATAAAAAACTTTAAATCATATATTGTTGGCTTATTATGGATAACTTAAGAGAGGCTCTAACCTACGACGATGTTTTGCTCGTGCCTAAAAGGTCGCCTGTTGTTTCTAGAAAAGATGTTGATACCAAAACAAAACTCTCAAAAAATATCTGGTTGAATATTCCGCTTGTCTCTGCTAACATGGACACTGTTACAGAGTCTGGAATGGCGATAGCGATGGCTAGAGAAGGGGGTATAGGAATAATACACAGGTTCCTGACAATTGAAAATCAGGCTGCAGAAGTTCTTAAAGTCAAGAGATCTGAAAGCCTGCTAATAGAAACTCCCCATACAATAACAACAGATAAAACAATAAGAGAAGCCCGAGAATTAATGGAAGAAAAAGGGATAAAAGGGCTTTTAGTGACTGATTATAGCAACAGGCTTATCGGAATACTCACCAACAGGGATATCCAGTTTGAAAACAGCCTGGACAAAAAAGTCCAGGACTCGATGACAGGATTAAAAGATCTTATTACAGCTCCAGCCGGCATAAGTTTAGAGGATGCGAAAAAAATCCTTCATCAAAACAGGATAGAGAAATTGCCTATTGCAGATGCCAGCGGCTATCTGAAGGGTTTGATAACCGCAAAAGACGTTTTGAAGAAGGAGAAATCCCCCCAAGCAGCAAAAGATAGGAAAGGAAAGCTTCTTGTCGGCGCTACAATAGGTGTCAAAAGAGGTTTCATTGAGCGCGCGCAGAATCTTATTGAAGCTGGAGTCGATATCATTGTTGTGGATATAGCGCACGGCCATTCTGATCTAGCAATCAATACAGTAAAATCATTAAGAAAGGAGTTTGGAAACCTGGAAATAATGGCAGGAAATGTTGCGACTTCTGAGGGAACAGCTGATTTGATTTCAGCAGGCGCAGATTCAATAAAGGTTGGAGTTGGTCCAGGCAGCACTTGCATAACTAGAATAATCACAGGATCTGGAGTCCCTCAATTAACAGCAGTTATGGACTCTGCAAAAGCAGCTTCGCAATTCGATATACCTATAGTCGCAGACGGCGGTTTTAGAACTTCCGGAGATATCTGTAAGGCTTTGGCAGCAGGCGCGTCTACTGCTTTCAGCGGCTTCTTCTTCGCAGGGACAGAAGAAACTCCTGGGATGACTGTTCTGAGGAACGGAAGAAAATACAAAATGTACAGGGGCTCTGCATCCCTAGGGACTGCGCTTGGGAGGAAAGAAAGGGAAAATAAAGATGACGAAATTGATCCAAATGAATACGTGCCTGAAGGCGTCGAATCTATCGTTCCCTACAAGGGGAATGTCTCAGAGATCATCAAACAGCTTGTCGGCGGCCTGAAATCCGGGATTTCATACTGCGGCGCTAAAAATATTATAGAAATGCAGAAAAACGCAGAATTCATCAAAGTCACTCAGTCGGGAATTAAAGAAAGCGGGTATCATGATATTGAGAGGGTGTAGATTAGATACTTAATTCCATTTTCTAATTATATCCATGGACAATTTGCGGAAGGAAATTCTAAAACAGGAACTCTCCAGGGAGTCAGCCCTGGCAGCAAAGCTCGAATCCCAAGGAAAACAGGATGAAGCCAATTCTCACTATTCAAAAGCAGCCAGCATTTCTAAACTTTTAGGGTATACAGAGATTGCTTCCAGCAATACGAAAGAAAAAGTGGATGAGATTGAAAAAGATGAAGCAGAAATAGAAAATACAGTACAAAATCTAATTGTAACTCAAAAGCCAACTACTAAATGGGAAGATATTGGAAATCTCGAGGAAGCAAAAAAGACGATAAAGGAATCGATAATTTTGCCTTTCATAAAAAACAAGCCTGAATTTGTAAGATCGACGAAAACAATTCTGTTGTATGGACCCCCTGGGACAGGGAAAACCTTGCTGGCAAAGGCAGCATCGAATACTTTGAATGCAAGTTTTTTTGAGGCGAAAGCTTCTGAGCTGCTCAGCAAATATTACGGCGAATCTTCAAAACTTTTTTCAGAGCTTTTTTCACTGGCTAAGAAAAAACAGCCATCAGTTATTTTTATGGATGAGATAGACTCTGTTGTTTTGAGCAGGGAGAAGGAGATACACGAAGCGACTAGAAGGGTTGTCGGTGAATTGCTCTCACAACTGGATGGGTTTTCGACTAAAAAAGAAGACAAACTGATTTTCATCGGCGCGACAAACCGGCCCTGGGATTTGGATGAAGCCCTGCTTTCAAGGTTTGAAAGAAAAGTTTACGTGCCTTTACCAGATGAGAAATCGAGAGGCATTATTTTCAGCATACATCTTAAAGGGATAGATTTAGAAAATACTATAATAACAGACCTATCCGGCAGAACAGAAAATTTTTCCGGCAGGGATATAGCTAATCTGTCTAGAGAAGCTGTATCAAATATGTTGCGAGAAGAAAATCCAGGGTTGGATAATCTAGATTCAGAGAAGATTAAATCGTACACTATGAAATATAGAAATCTGGCTATATCAGATTTCGAAGAGGCTTTCAAGAAGATAAAACCGACGGCCACAAAAACTGACTTGGAAAAATTTAATTTCTGGAAAGAGAAATTTGGCGGATAGGCTTATAAGAGCCAATTCAAAAGGGTCGGCGACAAGTGAGGCTTCCCGAGGCCAGATTAGTTTTTCTCCACGTTCTTCCCTTTGGCCTCAGGGATTATCTTTATCTTTCCCGGGAATTTTTTGCCTAACTCTTTCCCAGAAAAATACCTATCTAAAAATATTGCTAAAGCGGCAACCTCTGAGTGAGGCTGGCTAGTCACTGAAATATTGCAATCAGCTAATTGGTAAATTTCCCAGGGGACTTTTTCGCCGCCTATTATTAAAAGCAGATTTCTGCTTTTTCTGATTTTACTGATTTGTTTTTGGATAGGGAGGCCATATACTGTAAGGTGCACTATAGAAAACTTCTTTTTTTTATAAAAGTGTATTGTTTTTTTCCAGCTGTCAGAATACCCTATTTTGAACCTTCCTCCAAACCTTTCGGCTACCCCATTAACTGACTTTTCAAAGCTATCGTCTTTTTCCCCAGAGTAAATAATTTTGTCTGCGCCAAGGGCCCTTGAAACTAAACCGCAGTGGGTGGAAATCCTCTGGTCCCTGAAAGGCCTGTGGCCTAATCTGAATACAACAAGCATACTATCAAAAACCTCTGTTAAAACCGACTTATTTTCCTGGCTGAGAAGGGCATACATTAGTGCCTCTCGTATTTATTATATCTGACTTTATGAAGATGGGTATCTTTGCCCGCAAGGCCATCGCTATCGCATCGCTTGGCTTAGAATCCAAGTTCAATATCTTATTCCCTTGTTTGATCGTGAGACGCGCATAGTATATCTCTTCTGATGGCTCTGCTTCAATTATTTTAGCCTGTAACACCTCTATATCAAAATTCTGGAATGCCTGAAACATCAAATCATGGGCTGAGGGACGGAAATCTGTCTGGTTATTTATGGCAGAAGCGATTGAGCGGATCTGTTGTTCTGTTGGTGTCATTGGTATGCCTTTGCAGCCGCTTTTTACTAACAGAAGATTTGTTTGAAGATCTATCTCAACAGGCAGATAGCCATCTAAAGATAGTATAGAGGAAAGGTTGCCTGGCTGATCAATTGTCGATTTTTGGGCCAACGCCGCCTGTTTTATGTCTTGACTTCCCTTGGAGACAAAATAGCTTCCTATCATCAAGGTCAAATTTATTAAAACAAGCGCTAAAATAATCAAAACCAGCATCTTGGACTTGCTTTTTCTTCCCATAACAAGGTTTATAAGTTGTATATACTATACTTATAATCTAATAATTGTGGAAATCTGGATATAAAAAAGAAATCCAAAATTGCTTGAGTGGAAGCGAGCGAAACGAAATGAAGCGAAGCTCCTTTTGGCTTAAGCCTTTTTACATCAATAAAAGTATTATGTATCATAAAGGTTTTTGATTAACCTTTTGAGATAAGTGTAAAATCCCTTTTCTTTGGGGATCTCAACACTTTTCTTTTTGGAAAAGAAAAGGGCTGATATGGGTGGAGAATTTTCCGGTAGAAATCTGAGAAGAAAAAGGGCAAGGTTTAGAAAGCACTCTAGAAAATCTAAAAGCAAGCTTCTGAAACTTTGGAAATTTGAGCCGTTGGGCGGATCCCCTCTAGGCAAAGGCATAGTCCTGAAAAAGAAGGGTATAGAGCAAAAACAGCCACACTCAGGTATAATCAAAGCTGTGAGAGTCCAACTTATTAAAAATAATATTCCGGTAACGGCAGTCCTTCCTGGAACTGGCGCAGTGAAATTCGTCGATGAGCACGATGAGGTCACAATAGCTGGATTAGGCGCTTCTCAAGGTGGCGCTGTCGGTTCCATGCACGGCGTAAAATACAAAGTTATTGCTGTGAAAGGAGTGAGCTTGAATGAGATTCTGAAAGGGAAGAAACAAAAGCCAAAGCAGTAAATTAATTCTACTTATCTTTAAGACAGTTTTAAGTCCTATCAATTCTGAACAAAAAAATAAAACAAAAAGAAAAAGTTGCACCTCAAGGTATTTTGATTGAGCTATTTATTTGCCTTCGAAATGCATTTGTATGCCGCCAACTTTCTTTGCTACTATGTTGTATAGGAAAGCTCCGATTGCTCCGCCTATAAATCCGGCAATAGCAAAAAATATCGGCATTGCTATTACTGAAAGGACTCCCATCTGAAGGAAAAGCCCTGTTCCACCAGCCCCTGCTAACGCGCCCAAACCAGCTGCGTTAATTGCAGACATGGAGAGTGCCATGAAAATGCCCATGACAAGCCCGTATATAGCTGATATAACAGCAGACACTTTTGCCGCAGACATGACTCCTAGTCTTTTTAATTCTGCCATTGGTGTATTGCCACACATAGATTTAAAAAGGTTCCGCTGCCATTGAAAGCGAATATTTAAAAGCTATTTTATAAATAAGCGATACTATTATTGCTGTATGAATGAGAAACTTTTGCTTTTTAACAGGTGGTCTACAGAGGGCGTTCAAATACCTGACCTAGGGCTGAAAAACAAAATAAACCTAAAACCTGTTGTCGTCCCTAGATCTGGCGGCAGATACGCTACTATAGCTTTCCACAAGAATGACATGAATGTCGTAGAGAGATTCATTAATAAGTTGTATGTTCCAGGCCACAAAGGCAAGAAGCACAAGATTGCAAGCGGAGAGCTTGTTGGCCAGTCGATTGTTGTGATGACAGCTGTCAAAAAAGCTTTCGAGATGATAGAGAAAAAAGCTAACAAAAATCCTGTTCAGGTCCTAGTAGACGCCATTATTAATGCAGCTCCGTATGAAGAAGTTGCAGCCTACAGGTTAGGTGGAATAATTGCAAGAAAAGCTATTGTTGTCTCGCCGCAAAGGAGGCTGGATCTCGCATTGAGGTTTATAACCCAAGGAATATTCCGCGCAACCTTCAGGCATAATATTACTTTTGAAGATGCCATTACAAAAGAGCTTCTGGCAATCGCATCGAATGATCCAAAAACTTTTGCTGTGATGGAACGATCGAGGTTAGAAAAGGAAGCTGAAGGGGCTAGATAACTTATTTCTCAAGCTAGATTATTTAAACCAGACAATATATTCACCAGATTCTGTACAAAAATTTCAGGCCACCCTTCAGAATTTCTGTTGTTCTGGATTTTGCAAGTTTGCCCAAGGAATCAGAACATCTTTTCCATTCTACAAGACCTTGATCTATATCTCTTTCATAATTTTCTATTCTTTTTTCCAGGCTCACGATGACGGGTTCGTGGATTCTTTTATAATCCTGAAGCTCTTTCTCAGCTGACTTTCTTTCAGCTGTTGCAGTGCAAATAACTGTTTCGGTTCCAGGAAGTATACAGGCATATTCAGCTTCTTCCAGTTTTGCTCTGATCCTATCTCTAGCAGATCGTGCCCTTTCAAGTTCAATCCTGTCACCCCTTAAATTTTCTGCTGCGTTGACCATTGATGCCTCTAAGTAAGCAAGCATGCGCACAGAGCACAAATAATCCATCACCAGGAACCTTGATTCGTATCTTGTGAATCTGTTGGTTTTCTTAACCATAGAATAAGTTGGGAGAAAGATTAAAATTCGTTTTGATTGCACACTTTACTCGCCTTTCGCATTTAAAACCCGGCCACGTATATACCATATTCTGGTGTGATTATGCTAATCGGCGTTGTCGGGAAACCGTCCTCAGGGAAATCAACCTTTTTCAAGGCAGCCACAATGGTGGATGTTGCTATTGCAAACTATCCATTTACTACAATTAAACCAAATCATGCAGTTGGTTATGTAAAAATAGACTGCGTGGACAAGGAGTTTGGAAAGCAATGCAACCCAAGGACAGGATGGTGTGTTAATGGCGAACGTTTTGTGCCTGTTGACCTTCTTGATGTTGCAGGCTTGGTTCCTGACGCGCACAAAGGTGCAGGAATGGGCCTCCAGTTCATGAATGACCTTAACCAGGCTGATGTTCTCATACACATAATAGATATTTCAGGGTCTGTAAATGAAAAAGGGAATCCTGTTACACCATTAAGCTACGATCCCCTAAACGATGTTGAATTTCTGGAGAAGGAACTGGATTACTGGTATTTAGACATCATAAAAAGGGGTTGGGCATCTTTTGCAAGGACGCTAAAAGCGACTGGGAAAGAGCCTTACAAAGAAATTGCAAACCAGTTGACTGGTTTAGGTGTTAGAGAAGGCCAGGTCCAGAATGCCATAAAGAAATTAAATCTTGACCAGGAAAAAATAACTTCTTGGTCTGAAGAGCAGCTTCTCGACTTAGCCAGAGAATTAAGGATACAGACAAAGCCCATGCTTATTGCTGCAAACAAGATAGACATAGAAGGCGCTGAAAAAAATTTCCAGAGGCTGAAAGAGAAATATCCAAATTATATTGTGATACCGTGCTCTGGGGATTATGAAGTTGCGCTAAGGACGCTCGCTAAAAAAGAGGTCATAGAATATCAGCCAGGGGATTCTGGATTTAAAATAAAGGATGAAAACAAACTAAACTCTGCGCAAAAACAGGGCCTGGAGAAAATAAAAAAGTTCATGGACAAGTTTGGCAGTACAGGCGTCCAGGAAATATTAAACACCGCGGTTTTCAAACTACTGAAATATAAGGCAATTTTCCCTGGAGGGGTAAACAATCTTGTGGATTCGCAGGGTCGCTGCCTGCCAGACTGTTTCTTGATGCCTGAAAAAGCCACAGCCATAGATTTTGCTTACAAATTGCACACTGATTTTGGTGATAACTTCATCAAGGCAATAGACGTGAAAACAAAGATGGCTGTTGGGCGGGATCATATTCTGAAGCACAGGGATGTGGTGGAGATCATGTCTAGAAAATAGCTTTATATCTCTTCTTTTTTAATTAATTTTATGAGCACAGCAGAAGATGATAACGATGCATCAATAGGACTGGTAATTGGTGCGCATAGAAGATTGTCAACCTTGGATAAAAACCACCCATTGCTAGCTTATGTTCATAATGTAACGGATCAAGGTTTCAGTTATCCTGCTGATCAAGAATTGAGAAAAAAGTTTCTAGACAGATACGCGCCGGAGGAAAGATGCCCTACATATGCAATGCTGGGGAGATATTTTATGGATCTGAAAAAAGTTGCTGACGAAATTCAAGGGATTAAAAGCAATGAACCCCCTCAGGCAGACAGGGCAGCCACGGACTTGACAGACGAACTGCCTTTCTGAATCTGCTTAGAATTATAACATACAGCCTTATGTTATATATCATAACAACATTGGAGTGCTCGATATGGAAAAGGAAAAATCAATATTTGTGGAGTTCATGGGTGATACGCCTCTTGTAAGAATTCTGGATTTTCTAATTGAAAAAAGGCCATTTGAGACAACAAAAGAAGAGATAATCAAAGAAACAGGGATCGCGAGAAATTCCCTTTTCGATGTCTGGAAAAAACTGGAAAAATTCGAAGTGGTGTTAAAAACACGCAGTATCGGAAAGTCTGGCCTGTTTGTCTTGAACGATGGGAACGAAATAGTTCAGGATATTCTTAAGTTGGAGTTTGCTTTTGGAAAACAGGCTATGCAGCAGGCAAGTGCGAAAGCTTTAGTGCAGATTTAGTTCTTCAATGGTAAACCTTGTGTTCTGAAGCACATGATAGGTAGAATTCAACCCTTTTAAGCGCTGGTGACAATAAGTCAGATATGAGTATTTCAGAAGCTAAAATTAACGACATGTTTTTGGATAAATTTCTTAACATTACAGCAATGTTGCGGGAAGACAAATTCCTTAAAATTGATTCAGGCATGTCGGTTGAAGAAGAAGAAAATTTCCGCGATAATTATTATCGCCGGTTTTCTCAATTGAATCCAGCAGAGGTGATTGATTTGGCGCGGCGAGTGGTTGCCAAGAGTCGAAAGATTTTCCAAAATCATCCTGACCGGGCTTTCAGAGTCCAAAGTTTGGTGTATGAGGCAATCGGCTCTCGACTATCCAAAAAATTTGTTGACCTGTACCCTAATCTTGGTTCGTCTAAATCAGACGACCTGATTGAATTCAGCCCGGAGCAAGAAGAAGAATTAAAAAAATTATTACACGGTGTCATGAAAGATCTAAAAAAGCATCAGTATTACCGTGTGATTACGTTGTACGAACAATTAACCGGTAAAATTAATCTAGAATAACATTTATGTCTAATGAACAGCCACAGAATTTTTAGATGGCTGACAAACAAATTTCGATAATTGTATATATTAACAATTCTTCACAGTATACTCTGTATGAGAAAAACAGTGAGGCCCCACAAGCTGAAAAAAGAACTCACACTATTTAATACCATCCTCCTCGGGATTGGGATAATTCTTGGTGCCGGTGTATATGCTCTTATAGGCGTTGGTGCAGGGGTAGCCGGCGATATGCTCTGGGCTGCTTTTGCAATAGCTGCGATAATAGCTGTTTTTACTGGCTTAAGCTATGCTGAACTTTCAAGTGTTTTTTCAAAAGAGGCTGCAGAATATAATTATACTAAAAAAGCGTTCGGGAGGGATTGGCTTTCCTTCTTCGTCAGCTGGATACTTATTATAGCTGGGATAGTTGCGGCAGCAGCTGTTTCGCTTGGCTTCGCTGGCTATTTCAATTTCCTTTTTGGAGGGGATATAAATCTCATAGCTTTAAGCCTCGTGGGCATAATGACTCTTCTTAGTTATCTCGGGATGAAAGATTCGGCTAGATTCAATAATATTGCTTCACTGGTAGAGGTTTTTGGCCTGCTGATTGTGATAGCAGTTTTCTTTTTATTGAGCGGGGCAAATCATCCTACAACCAATTTCCTTCAATTACCGCAGACTGGATTTGCAGGTTTGTTATCTGCAGTTGCTTTAATATTTTTCGCGTATATAGGATTTGAGAGTATAGTGAATCTCTCAGAGGAAGTCAAGCACGCAAAATCAATTGTCCCTAAAGCGCTTGTGATCTCAATAGTAATTTCCACGATACTTTATATCCTGGTTTCGATATCTGCAGTAGGTATACTTGGGTCTGATGCGCTTTCAAAATCAAAAGCCCCTCTCACAGAAGCTGTTGGAAAAGCCATACCAGATGCGACTTTACTGATGTCTGTAATAGCTTTGTTTGCGACTGGAAATACTGTCTTGATTTCAATGATAGTCGTCTCGAGGATTTTGTACGGGATGTCCAGACAAAGAACACTGCCAAAAACTTTTTCTAAGGTAGGGAAGACAGGGATACCACATTTCTCTGTGATATTAGTCGGTATTATAACAGCCCTTTTTGCTTACACTGGAAACCTTAAGTTCGTCGCTTCGGTGACAGACCTTGGAATATTTATAGTCTACTTCTTTGTTAATCTGGCATTGATAAAACTAAGATACACAAAAGGCTACAAGCCGCGTTTCAAAAGCCCTGGAATAGGCAGATTTCCTGTATTTGCTGTTATAGGGCTATTGGCTTCTTTCGTGATGTTCTTTTATTTTGAGCTTAATGTCTGGCTCTTGGAGATTGGCGTTATTTTAGTTGGCTTATTCCTGTTCTTAATTTTCAGGGGAAGGAAATAGTGCAGTTTTATATATCTAAAAAATAATACATAATATATGAAAGGAAAAACAGCCAAAAAGAAAAAGCCGAAGATAATGGCAAAGGGGAAGACCTGCGAATTTTGTTAGATAGTGGCCAGAAAATCATGGGCCCCTACGACTAATGCATTGCGTTGGCTCTCTTTCAGTTCTCCATATTCTGAAGATTCGATCAAGAGAATAAAATGCCAGCCTTTCTTGAGACGATTTTGAAGGTGTTTTAATTCTGTAAGCTGTGAATGCGTGAAGTTTTCCCTGATAATTCAAATCTGCTAAGAATTGTCCTTCGTCAAGTTTGTCTCTGGGTAAATTATCTCTAGGTTGCAATAATTCTTTATTTGAATCGTATTCGAAAACTGGTATAAGATTGGAATCTGCTGAGTCAGCTGAATCCACAAAAATTCTTAGGCGAGGATATCCACAAATTTCTGTGAGACGTTCGATTTCTGCATGAGCTATTATCTCGGAATAAGCTCTTCTAATGGCTCTCTCACCTCTTTCACCTGTTTGCGCCATTTCAACATAAGACGTGACAAAATCTGTTGTTCTCCTCTGGGGTCCAACAGCTGCGCAGACGTCCTCTATGTACAAATTGGGAGCTAGTCCATTTCTTCGTGTTTCCAAGAGATTAATGGTTTTGTCTAACGTTTCTATATGCCGAGGGCTGCCTGGAACTACATTGCTGAAAGCCGGGAACAAGATATTTCGCATCCCTATAGTTTAGAACAATAGTTATTTAAACTAGATGTGAAAAACGAGGGAAATCAAATACTAGAGATCTTAGATGGGCTTTATATCTGAACTAATCCAGATCTTTTATTTCTCCCCTTTCTCTAAAATTGATGGGCTTCACAGTTATTGTAAAGAAATTGTATGTTAAATCATCTTTTGGATCACGGTATTGAACATCGGTTCTGTAGTTTCCTTCCAATGTTTTTCTGTTAGGTTTCACAAATACACTTTTCTCGAGTCCTGCAAGATAGGTTATATCCTGAATAGAGCAAAATCTCTCACTAGTCCATCCTGGCCTAACCCGCCCACATCTTTCTCGCTTAGCTATTTCGATGAGACTTATTTCTCGTGGCGGTGAAAGTTCAGATCCTCTATCTAATTCAGAAGCGTAATTTTGTGCCATAAAATCACTGATGGGATTTTATGTAAAACAAGCTATATAAACCTTTCATTGTGTCATAAGGCCTTTTCGAACAATGGGTATTCTATATCCGAGAAGAATTTTCAGAAAGGCATGATGGAATAACTATAATATTAGATAAGCTATGAAACATCCCTGTGCGTCTCGTACAGGAAAGCTGCCTCTTTGTCTTCTTTTTCCGAGTAAATTATTGTATCAGGCGTTTCAGATATTATTTTGTAAGTTCCACCACAAATTTCTTTTATCAAATCGCATGCTTTTTGCAAAGCTTTTTGCAAATAATCAAATTCAACGTATTTATTCCCCTGAACATAAACCATAAATTCTTTCGTGCCTTTGGTTATTTTGGTTTCATTACATTGTTTTATATCCATTCTGCATAAAATCTTTTCTTCATCCATGCACGCATATTCTCCCGCTGAAACTTTAATCGGCTCATTTTCAAATAACGGCGTATATTTCTCAGTCCCATCTGTAATTTTGAAAATAACATCACCTTTAATGTGTGCTGTGTCATGTGCTCCAATGGATAAAAAGGTTCCAGCAGATACAAGATTATAACAATCAACAACTGTGTTTATGTTTGGCAACCTTCCGTTATTTTTAGCCAATGTGATGAGATGTTCTGCTGGCGGTTTATGCCCTTTAATGCCGACCACATCATAAAGTTCTTTGTAACCCCTAAGAATTTGATTATTTGATGCATCCAATTTTTGTGTTTTCTCGATAAATTCTTTCTTTAGTTTTTCTAACGAACCATTCTTATTTGAGATATTGGCATCTTTAATAATTGCCATACAAACATTGATTCCCAATTCTTTTACTTGTGGTGTAACTATTAACTTCATAACAGAGAGCATAACAGCCTTGAGTGAAATCCTCTTCCAGCGGCATTAAATGTATTTTTCAAATTCTTCCCGCGTAATTTGCAAATCTCTTTTGATGATTTTATTCAGAAGGCCCCTATCAACTGACTCGCCTGAATGGACAGGGACAGTTGTTGTTCTGCTATCTGGATGACGCAAAAATACATGGGAACTTCCACTTTGGCGTATTTGTTGAAAACCCATGGTTTCCAGTATTTTAATTAATTCATACCCTGTAAGAACTGGCAGTTTTGGCATAGGATCATATCTTGAGTTGTTGAATTCCTATGAATTTGTCCTCTATTACGTGATCTTTTGTTGCCTCCAGATAAAGAGAAACAGCATCTTTGGTTCTCTTCATTAATTCGTCAAGTGTTTTTGCCTGTGTATGGCAGCCTGGGAGTTCTAGAACTTCCGATATCAAGTAGCCATCCTCGCCTTCTTCGATTAGTATGGTAAATTTGTGTGTCATAATAATAGTTGAGTCATGAGTATTTATATTCTCATTTGATCAAGCCGTGCTGCTTGGCTATCCCTTTTTTGGCTAATTTGTCAAGCTCTTCCACATCCTTTTCTGTCAGCTTGCTCTTGCTGGCTATTGCTTCAGCTATATGGAGCTTAGTTAGATGCTCCTGCATAGCTTTTCTTGTTACAGCGCTCCAGTTGACTTCCGGATGCTTTTGCAATTCTTCCTTCAGGTCTTCAGGTATTGTCAAGGTTATATTTGTCATAAAAACATCTACATGTGTATATATGTGTTTACACATATATAAGCTTCGATATCACTGGGGAAACTTAAGAAACATCCCTGTGCGTCTCGTACAAGAAAGCGACTTCTTTGTCCTCTTTCTTCAGAAGGGATACAACTTGTCTGAAAATGTCTTTAGAGTCTATTGACTTCTTCTTGTCCACCCATTTTGTGACTTGTTTTGTTATTTTGTCTGCTGCTTTCTCTGCATCCCTTTCAGCCAAGCCATTCACCATAAAGGCTGAGTAAACAGAAGCGTAGATTTTTTTCTCGTCATATTCTTCTGTTCCTCCCCTTCTTTTTACAATACAGATTTTGCATATTTTATTTTTCATATATTTGAATCAGTTTTCCTATTTTTACAATTGATTTATCATGCTAACCTAAATTAATAGTACCGTTCGCCATGAACATTAGAGCCCAACCAAGTACTATCAAAAGTATTCCCATCAACAGCCTCATATATGACCTGTTATTCTGTTTCCATTGCTTTATTGTATGTATTTTTGTCCCTGAATTAACCAGCAACAGTATAACAACCATAGGTATTACAAAGATGAGATTATATAAGACCAGCAACCCAAATGCAAACATATCAAAATTCTGGGAGAGTATGTTGATAACAGCTAAATAAGGGCCTCCTGTGCAAGGGAGCTCTACAAGAGCCACAAAAACGCCGAGAAAGATCACGCCAGGCGTGTTGATTTTTATTACATAATTGTGTATCCTTTTGACCATGTTTGGTGAAATGGCAAGTGATATGCCCTGGCCATACCAATAAAAATCCTTTATTTCTATGAGGCCCCCAATCACTATCATGAGGCCGACAGCTATTGAAATATACTCTGCAAGCCATAGAGGTGTGGAAGCAAAAACCAATAAAAGGCCGAGCCCTGCCAACAAGTAGGTCATGAAAACCGCAAATATGTAAAGGAATCCAATTCTCAGAAGTTTTTTCCTGTTTTTGGCTGACCTGAATAAAGTAGACACTAAAAGGATCAGCACACCTATGGCGCAAGGATTTATCGCATCTATTGCTGCCGCACCCAGTATTGCCCCCAAACTTGGTAATCCTGCTATTGACATAACCTACTCAAAAACTATTTTTATGAAATCCCCTGGAGGGACATTGCTGTAAGGGCTGATTACATATTCTGTGAAATTCTGCAGTTGTTTTCCGTTTACAAAAACTTTCAGTTCACCTTTTTTACCTGTATTCGGGCAGACATCCCCATTAGACCATTTCTTCTGGGTTCCATCGTGAAGGGACAGGCCTATAGAGCTTTCTTGCAAAAGATTTCCAGTCTCCTCAAAGAAATGGCTAAGGCCTGCTTCTGATTTTTTAACTAGAACGCCTTCAACATGGATTCTGTATCTTCCATCTAGATCAGCCCCCTCATTATGGTGGTGTAATATGGGGGATCCGACCTTATTGTCCCACCCTTCAGGCCCTTTTAGAATAACTTTCTCCCCGCATATCCAGATCTCATAATCTGCATGCCAGTGGACAGGTCCCCCTGACTCTGATATCATGTTAGTATACACAGTTGAACCTGCAAGATAAACAGTTGAAAACAGAACAGGTATCAGAATCAGGATGAATAAAATTTTTTTATGCGCATTTTTCAGCCGGTTGCGTAATAGTATAGAAATTGCTGAAATAAGAATGATTATAATTAGCGAATAAAATATAGGGGTTACTGGGTTTAGGGAACTGGTCTGGGAAACTGCTTTCTCTTCTCCGTGAGCCTGCGCAAAACTGGCTATCAGAAGTGAACAGGCCAAAAAAATCAGGACACCTTTCATCTTTAGTATTTGTTTGCTTGGTATATTAGGCTTAATTGATCAAATATATTTTGTCACCCGATCTAACGCGGTTACTGACCTTAATGCCTATTGATTGGCCCTTGGTTGCTGCCTGCACAGGCTTCCCGTGGATCTGCATGCTGTCAACTTTTTGTTTGAAATTTGTAGTCGCTCCCTCTACTGATATTCTGTCATTTGTTTTAATAGCCTTAGATAATTCTATCACTCCGACTCCGATATTTGTAAAGTAGTGGGTTACTTTCCCGGCAAAAATTTTGTTAGGCAAGCGGGGAGCGATTTTTTTGTTTTGGGCTTTTAGAGGCTTTTTTCGCGTAATTTTATCAGAAACTGTGCTTTTTCTGGCTGGCTTTTTAGTTTTCTGGGACTTTTTGGTCTTTTTAACCATAACTTATTTTATAATTATTGGAATTGGTATATAAACTTTTGAAGGTTTGACAGGGTTCTGTAAGCGATCTCTATGGAAAAATCGGTTAAAATATTCTCAATTTTGTATAGATGGGGGTTTGCTAACCATCGAATATTTATAAATATACAAAGCCATAGACATAATAAAATATGAAAAAACTAGCTGTTTTGGCCATAGTTGCTATTCTTGTTATTGCTGTCGGAGCTTCTTATCAGTTATCTGCTAATCTTGTCAAGAGCAGCGATGTTGTTAAAATGGGGTATATTCCGCTCGCATTGAGCTTGCCAGTTTACGTCGCCCAGGAGAAAAACTTCTTTGAGGCTGAAGGGATAAGGTATGAACTTGTTAGGATGGACTCGACTGATTCCATAATCCAGGGATTGGTTAATAATGAAATAGATGCTGCGTTTGAAGTCTCTTTAGCTCCTGTCCTATCTTTTGAGGGGAAAAATCCAAACAGCATCAAGATTTTCTCAGTTTCTGATCTCGTAAGCAGCAAGCCTTTCGATTCCATTGTAGTAAAATCAGGCTCGAAACTATTCTCGCTCAAAGACCTTGAAGGAAAGAAATTAGGCATATTCCCTGGGCAAACAGGAAAGACTTTAACAACACTATTCAAAGCTTTTTTGAAATCAAGAGATATCGATTCAGATTCAATAACTTTTGTTGGCCTAGTTCCAGATGGACAGATAAGTGCGCTGGATAAAGGGAACGTTGACGCTGTTCTCACGTTTGAACCAACAATAACTCAAGCTGCCAAGCAGATAGGCGCTAGAAGACTATATGGCTCGTTCTTAGCAGAACAAATAAGCCACAATCCTCAGGGGGCTGCGATATTTACAGCAGAATTTGTGAAAGACAATCCAGAATTGGCTAAAAAAATAGTTAATGTTTTTGATAGGTCAGTAGATCTTATGAAAACAAATGAGGCAGGAACAAGACAGTTGCTTACCAAATGGCTTCCTGGGTTGGATTCGGATGTAGCTAAAGAGATGACGCTTTTCCAGATGGTCAAGAATTCTGATGTCGACAAATCAAAAGTCCAGGAATACGCAGATTTGCTGAAGAGTTTGGGCGAATTGGATAGGAGCCTGGATGCGAACAGTTTAGTTTATTCTAAAAGCTGATTCTGGGTACAATGGAACAATTCCGGGAAAATACATTTGTTAGATGAAGGTCTGAAATTTTATATACTCTTTCTTACAAAAGGCCAAATAGCCATACCCAAGGACATAAGGGAACTTGAAGGTTTTACTGAAGGTTCCAAAATAGTTGTTTTAGCATACGATGACCATGTGGAGTTGAGGCCGATAACCGAAGTCAAAGGCATTCATAGGGTTAAGTCAATAGAAACAGCTTTACTAAGCGAAAAGACTTTGGGCAAAGACTGGAACACCAAGAAAGAGGACGACGCATGGAAGGATTTGTAAAGGGCCTCTCATTTATACTTAAAGCATGACATTCCTGAAATCTATTTTTACCAATTGGAGGGTTCTGTTACTATTTCTTTTCGCCTAATTAGAAGTCGAATTCATCAGAAGATTTCTTTTTCTGGGGCGCTGTTCCATGAGGCCCACTAGCTTGTTGAGGCCCGCCAGCCTTTATATTGTCAGCTATTTTTCTTAAAATCTCTTCGGGCATCTTTTTCACAGGAAGTATGGATTCTAAAGATGGGGGCCCTTCAGCCGCGAACCTCGGGATCACATGGAAATGAACGTGAGGGACCACTTGCCCTGCAATCTTGTAGTTATTTTGCATTATAGAGATCCCATCGGCTTTCGTGCCATTCTTTATGTTTACAGACATCCTTTTCACAAGTTCGAAAAGTTTCCCAGCCTCGGCTTCAGGCATGTCCATCACAACTTCATAGTGCCTCTTGGGTATAACAAGCGTGTGGCCTGGGTTCCTTGGGTTTATGTCCAGAAAGGCTAGATGGCCAGGATCCTCAAAAACCTTGATGCAAGGTATTTTTCCAGCAACTATGCCACAAAAAATACAGTCTTCGCCTGCCATAACTAAATATATTCTCCAGACTTAAATAATCAAAACTAAATGAGGTTGCTGAGATTCGAACTCAGGTCTGACGCTATCATGGTAATCAAAAAATGGAAGCGAGCGAGGATTGCCGAGGCAACCGCAGCGAAGCTCCTTTTTGCTTAAGCTTTTTCTTGAAAAAAGCTTACTCCCAAGGCGCCGATCCTAAACCAAGCTAGACGACAACCCCTTATCCAAGTTATAAGTAATTGAGGCTTATAAGATTTAATTAATCCAGAATATATACAGAAGTAATCACAAGCCTCTATAGCTCAGTGCCCTTTTTCCGTTAGAGGACCGAAGTTGATTTCCGATCCAATTGGATAAGAAATCAACTTCAACCATTCAATCAAAAAGCGTTCACGGAAAAGGGCGGGTATTTGGTAGAGCGACAGTTTCGTAAACTGTAGGTCGTGGGTTCGAACCTTTCTTTCGGTTCATAGATAAAAAGAAACGTCCGCGAAAGAAAACGAATTTCCCATTAGAGGCTCTAAGGACTAGAAAGAATTTACAATGAATTTTCTATTTCAGATAAATCAGACCCCACTGTTTCGAAATCAGGGTCTTGCAGATCGCTGTCTATTGCATCTGATCTTGCCAGCTCTGTGCCCAAAGAATCCCCAGATACGCTTATATCAGTAGGCAATGGGGCGTTTCCTGTTGCTTTGATTGGTGTTTTTTCTGGCGAATTCGTCTCTGTTGGTTTCTTTGATGGTTGAGAACATCCGCTAACTAAAACCATCCCAACAATCAAAAGGGCTATAATAACCAAATTTTTCCTCATAATTCAACTGTCTCCTCCTGAGCCACCTCAACAGTTGTTTGGCCCTGTTCTGTTTCCACGCCTTCAATGATTTTTGTTGGATTCAGAACCGCCTCTTCTGTTATTTCAGCTGTTTTGCCAGAATCTGTTTGCGAGTTTTTCCCTTTTAGCTGGCTCACAACGTCTTTGGTTATGCTAATTAGTGACTCTCTTGCCTCTTTCAGGTTTTTCTTTGCTTCTTTCAGGTTTGTTTGTATAGAGTCGATTAGAGATTTTCTATCTGATGTAGTATTATTAGCTGTTTTATTCTGCACAAGATCCCTCAGCTGTTTGAAGCTTTCTGCAGATTTCTCATAGCTGCTTTTCGCTGAATCAAGCTTGCTTTCGAAGTTAGAAAGTTTTGTTTCTTTGTCTGTAATTGTCACATTATTTTTTTCTGCGAATGCCAATAGTTTGCTAATCTTGTTGTCTAGATGTGTAGCTTGGTTTAGAATTCCAGCAAAGTGTTCTAGTTCTAGCCTCCATCCATGAACCCTTATTCGATGGTCTAGTTGTTTCCAGGCTTCATTCAATTCTTTTAAGAGCGGCTTTAACTCCTCTTTTGTTTTTGACGCGCCAACTTTTGTCTTCCATTCAGATATTTTTGTGGTTACGCTATCCAAATCAGCTAAAACTTCTTTGGATCTGTCTTCGCTTAGGTCTTTAGAAGATTCGACTTTCGCTTTTATTTTGTTTACTCTTTCTGTTAAAGCGTCCAATAAGTTGGTTAAATATGACTTAGCGCTGTCTAAACTCTTGGTTTTCTTAAACTCGTCTTTTTTCTCCTTAAAGATCAATTGCGCTTTTTCTAATTTTTCTTTCGCAGTTTTAAGGCTTTCTTCTGCTACTTTTACTTTTTCTGGCTGTAAAAATCTTCTGCCAAAAGCCTTTTCGAGAGCACCTTTATCTAGGTTTCTCACCACCCACTTTTTAAGGTTCAGTTCAAAATTAGGGTCTCTTACAATATTCTTTGCTGCACCTGGCGGCAAGCTAAGAAGTTTTTCTTTAGTAGCCTTAGATAAGTTGTCCATCCTCTCTTTGTAAGGTTCCAACCTTTCCAGCAATTTCTCTTTCCTGTCCATTATTTTGGCGCCTGGCTTGTCCCGCTGAGAGTCAACTTTACCGCCTACTTCCACATTGAATTTTATTTCTTGTGTGACAGAAGGCGAATAAGGAGTGTGATCATTCATGTGTAAAACAAACCTTAATTTGTGCTCACCATTTGTCAGCCTCTCGAATTTGTAGGAATTGGACGTTATTACAATATAAGTCGGGCTATTATCCAAGAACGCATGGACATGGCCTTTTCCAGAAACATTTGCCGCATTTTCCTGAGGAGGCATTATTTCAAAATTTGAGACTGACAGTCGGACAGTAAAATCAGAAGTTTTTACTGCCTCACCGTTCGCTGGAGACAATACGGTTATCACTGGTGTACTATCAGCAAAAGCACTATTAGCAGACAGTAGACTGAGAACAAATAATATTCCAAAAGAAAGCAATTTTTTCATATCTGATATGTTTAACCTAGGGGTTTATAAGATTATCGCCTTGCGAAGAAAAGCGGAGCTGAAGGGGCGATTAAATAGTCTCTAGCACATCCTCCTCTGAATTGTAAACTATTTTATTTTTTCCCCTGACCACAACTAAATTTCCGAATTCGTCTTGTATTATCATATTTCCTCCTATATTTAGATTGCCCTATTAGCCTTCGATTGCAACATCAACTTTTGTTTCATCCAAACTTTTCAGAGCTGAGTTCTGCTTTAAGTCTTTCAGGAAACTCTGGATTTTTTGCTGGAGTGTTTTTGTTCTTTCTTTGAAGCTTTTCATCGAATCCTGCGCCTCTTTTATTAATTTCGCTTTTTCGCTAAAGTCTGCTGATGCAGCTAATCTGAACTTCGATTCGACTGCCTCAAAATCTTTTTTCAATAGGTCCAACTCAGCGTTAAATTCTGCCATGACTTTAGCTGATTCTGTTATATCGGCTTTATCCAATATCATTCTTTCCAGAACCCTGTTCAACTTTGCCGAAAGGGATGATGCTTTGATGAGTATGCCGCCCATTCGTCTGGCCTCAACAAAGCCTGAGACTTTCTGTATTTCCGGCTGCAGCCCGCCCAGCTTTTCGGCTGTCTCTTTTAATTTCGTTTTTATTTCAGAGTCTGCTGAAACCTCTATTTTTATTCTCAGATCCTTAACCTCCGCTATTATTTTGTCTATTTGGCCTGCTTGCCCAATAGACTCATTTTCTGTAATAGAAGTTTCTGATTGTATTGTCAATTTCATTTTTTCCAGTTTCGCTATTAGGTTGTCTACTGTATTTAGCAAAAACTCTTTTGCGTTTTTAGTAAGCTCTTGTTTTGCTGTTTGGCAGCCTGTTGTATTTTCATCCTTGCAGCTATCAGCCTTTATTTTTAGCCTAAAAAATCCCTTTTTGGAAGAGTCGGCTTTCATTTTCAGTTCATTGATGTTTAGAGACTCCATCTTGTTTTGTATTTCTGCAATTTTACTTTCTGGGATTTTTCTCGCTCTAACATCGAATGTTACTTTACCCGATTCGTCTTCCCTGATAAAGACTTTTAGGTTAGAGTTCCCTTCAAGGTTTTCTATCAAATGAACTCTTGCTTTTATATTTGCAGAGCTCTCCGAAAGGGTATTCAATTTCTGCAGTTCACTCTCCGAGAGATTTTCTATTCGCTGAATTTTCTGATTCATCATTTCTTTACATGTTTCATGTTCTTTTAACTGGTCGCATAGGTCTAGCCCAATACTGAATTTCTCCCTGTGGAATGCTCTAGTATCCTCTGGAGTCTTTATGGAAGCTCTTATATCTGCCAGCCCTTCTAATCTAGCTGCATTTATCTCAGCTGTGATATTTGCTCGTTCCTGAGGATTAGCTGACAGCAATTTTTCTTTTAGGCTTTCTAGAAGTCCCTTTCTCTGTCCAATTATTTCTTTAACAGTCCCATTTTTCTTCGAGCTGCCCTGTGTTTCTGCTGCTATCTGAGATCTTATACCATTAGCCGTCCCCGATCTTGGATTGGAAACTGCATCTCTCCCGGAGGGGAGCCTATCCTCCGGGGTCATAGATATCGCCTGAACTTGGGCTATAGGAATAGCTAGCACGATCATTACAATAAATAAACTCAACATTCCAATTGATTTAGTTTTCATAATTATCATCCTCCTGTTTAATTGGATTTTTCTTTTCTATCCTGTATAGAATATCCAATACTTTGAGAGTTCCTCTGTATTCTCTTAACCCATCAATAAATGAAAATGTTTTTTCTGCCATGTTGAGAGCTTTCGCTGGGGAATATATAAACACACTTTAGATTTTCTAAAAACTGAAGCTTTATACAGGCGTTTTAAAGTTTCAGGGGGCTGAAATTGGGTTTTAAAGCTTTATGGAGGTTATTTAGTTATTCTAAATCAACGGTTCGCTAGAAAAGTAGAATTCTGT
>CAYYYJ010000013.1:0-9003 GCA_964476045.1 uncultured archaeon
CATCAGCTATTTCTTGGCATTTCTCTATTTGCAGCTTATATGTTGCCTGGTGGGTATAACATGATTCTTTATTCGGAGACTTGCTGCAATCTATAATCCGCTCTAAATCTTGCCTACACGCGATTATAGTATTAGCGTCTGAAATTTTATCGCAGATTTTGATATCAATAGCGGTCTTGGCGACGTCCCTGTAACACCAATCTCTATCAGTAATAGTTACAGTTGGACGCTTTTCATTAGATAATTTTTCGCAGAGTGTTGCATCTTTGATGACACGTGCAAGATTCCCAAAACAATCTAGATCGTCTTTAATGCAGTAATCTGAATTGCGAGTTTTCATGGCCAGATAACGGGTACAAATTTTTTTGACTTCTTCATTATTCAGTTTCTCGCAGCTCTTATCGCTTTCAAGTTGTGTCGAGTCTGAAGAGGGTAATTTAGTGGAATCTTTCTGTGCGCATCCAGAAATTACAATTACCAGTAAGATAATTATCGGAAGACCTAATATCAATTTCAATTGCATAATTATATTATATTGCGGGGGGGGGGGGGTATAAATAAGAATATGCTCTCTTTTTAGTCGCGCCTTTTCTTATAATCCTAACAAACTCTGTGGATATTGTCGTAAGTATATTTTTCCGATCGGAAATATCAAAGGATAAGGCTATAACCACACTTCAATTATTCTGGGGCTGATGTTCATCTTTTCAAAAAACCCCCTTATTTTTTTTGAGTCTTCCACAGGGACGATAAAAACATTTGGTCCAAGTTTTTTCCCATTAATTTTTGAAACTATGCCAGAATACTGTTTTTTCCCAACTTTGTAACCAAAAAGATTTCTGTATATATTTACCCTCTTCTTTTCGTTTTTTACAGGGCCATAGGAAAAGATTACGTGATGTTTCAAATCGTCAGGTTTTGAACGGTATTTTCCATAAAAAGATATCCCTTCTGAACATATGCTCAGATACAAACTTTCCCACTCCTTGGATTTCAGATTGCCTATTATTGGGACTATGTCAGCACTAACGCCCTTCAGCTTCCACTTCCCAAAAGCCTCTGTTTTTTTAAAATTTTCTAAAGCTTCTTTTACTTCGGCCTCTTTCTTTTTGGAAAATTCGTGGATATCCACGAAAATATCAACATCGCTTTTTCCATCAAACTTCCCGCGCGCCACCGAACCGAACAAAATTATATTTCCTATCCCGGAAACATTTTCAACTAAATAAGCCGCTGCCGACATCCCATAAGCTATCAGTGTTTCCTGTTTCATACATCACCAATTATTCCTTTTAGTTCATTGTATGCCATTATAACATCCTTTATCTCACTTTCCGGCCTTCCTTTTCCATAGCACAAAATGTTCCTTTTCTCTTCCAGTTTCCTCATCAAATCAAGTATTTTTTGTTTGTTTGGGAAGTCTATGGGGATTCTGCTGTCAACGTCCTTGCTTTTGAATATTCTGTGATCGAGATTTTCTCCTGTTGCAATCAGGTTCAGTTTGTGCATATGTATTGAAAAAATTTCTACACTCGCCTGAGACGCATTATAGCCTATATTCCTTTGGTTTTTCATGAGGCCCCGCTCTATTGCAAGCTTCAGGTTTTCCTCGTGTTCTTTAAGCGCATTCATATGCTCTTCTATTCTCATATGTACAAATATAACAACTACGCTGTACTATTGTAACAACAAATATATAAAGCCGTTGTTCTAACGCAACAATTGGCATGTACAGGCTGGGATTTCCAGGAAGGTTGTCAAGCTGGTTCCGATTGGGGATGTGAAAGGTTAGTTCTGGGTACCACTGATAGTGCATAAGTTTAAATATAGGTGCACCCCATAGAATAACATGTATCATTACATTGAAAACAGGGGTAACAAAAAATACCACTACCTGGTTCAAAACATAAGAATAGGCCGGAATAAATGGAAAAAAGTAAAAGTATACATCGGAAGCGGCGACCTTAAACAGCAGGCCATAAACGCTATTATTAAAAAAAGTGAAAATAAGCTTAAATTCAAAGTCCATTCTCAAAAGGCCATGACAGACCCGCTTTATTCTTTGCTTTCAAAAGAGCAGATTAAAAAAGCCGAAGAGATCAAGAAAAATTACAGTAATTTTATTTCTAAAAAAGATAGCCAGCTGATCCAGAACTATTACGAAGGATTTGTCACAGAATTCACATATGATACAAACGCGATAGAAGGCTCTTCAGTAACTCTCGAAGAAACCGGAATGATACTCTTCGATAAGGTAGCTCCAAAAGGCAGGCAGGTAAGGGAAATAAGGGAGATAGAAAATCACAAAGATGCTTTTGATTTCATGCTCTCCTATAAAGGAGACATCAACAAAAGGCTTGTATTAAAACTCCACAAACTTTTGATACATAATATACTTTGGGACTATGCCGGCAAGTTCAGAGATGTCCAAGTTGTGGTGCGAGGGGCTGGTTTCATGCCTCCGAAACCAGAAAGTGTAGAGCAGGATTTCAAGAAGCTTATGAATTGGTACAGGACAAATAAAACCAGATACAGTCCTTTGATAGTTGCTGCATATTTCCATTTTGTTTTCGAATCTATACACCCGTTTAGGGACGGGAACGGGAGGGTGGGAAGGCTCCTGTTGAATTTTATCCTCAGAAAAAATAAATATCCTATGATCAATATAAAAAATATTGAAAAGCAGGATTACTATTTAGCTTTGATGGAGGGCAATAACGGAAATTTGAAGCCGTTGGCACGTCTTGTATATAAATATCTTCAGGAAAGCAAAATATGGTTATAGATATGGACTGCCAAATTGTCAAAGTAAAAACAAAACACGGCCTTGAGTTTTATGGGTTGCACTTTAAATCTGGAGGCAAAACAGTTGTCATAAACATCCACGGAACAGGGAGCAATTTCTATGAGGAAGATTTTGTTCCAATGTTGGCAGAGAAATTAAAGTCAATAGGAATCTCTTTTCTTTCAGCCAATAACAGGGGAGCTGACGTTTTGCAGAGATATAATATGGCTGGCTGCGCGACTGAGTTTTTTGAAGATTGCCTTGTTGATATAGATTTGTGGATAGAGTTTGCTCTGTCAAAAAGTTATAAAAACATATTTTTGTCTGGCCACAGCTTGGGCTCAGAAAAAGTTGTTTACTACATGAATAAAGGCAAGTATAGGGAAAAAATAAAAGCTGTGATATTGCTTGTTTTTTCTGATTCATGGGGCTGCCAGAAAGAATATTCAAAAGGCAAGGGATACGTAATGGAAGAAGCTGAAAAGCTTGTGAAAGAAGGCAACGGACGGGTATTTTTGACTTCAGACTGGCTTTCACATTCAGGGGTTTTGCCAAGGAATGCAAAATCCTATATAAGAGCATTTAAAGAGGGTTCAGAGCTTTCAAAGGCCCTTCCATTTGGGAAAAGGAAATTGGATTTCTATAGGAAAATAAAGGTTCCAATACTTGCTGTTATCGGCGACCAGAAAGAGCATACAGTGATCCCGATAAAAGAGGCTATTGAACTGCTCAAGAAAGAAAATGGGTTGACCCAGGCATTCCAGATAAAAAACTCGGACCACGATTTTCAAGGCAAAGAGACTGAACTTGCATAAATTGTAGTTGAGTTTATCAATAAGTTAGATTAACCTAAGGCTCGATTTTTCTACTGTGATTTTTTGGGCAGATAATATAGGGCCCGTTTATTTTAAGGTGGTTTTTGCAGTATACTGCTTTGCAGTTTGGACAATAAGCATCAAAAATAGGGGCAAAGGGGGCTTCTTTATATGCAAATTTCTGGAGCTTGTCTAGGTCTTGGCTCCGCAAAAACTTTATCATTTTTTCAGACAGGCTCGCAGGGAAAGTCCATAGCTGCTCTCCATTTGAATTAAAATAAACCAGATGGTCGTTGTCTACAGGAAAAGTGTTTACAAAACCTTTGTGGAAGGATGCTGCTTTTTTGCCGCACACAGAGCACATTAATGCGAATTCTTCCTGATTTTCTTCTATGGAAGTCTTTTTATTGCCCATCTTTAAAATTAGGATAAAGCATATAAATATACTTTATGAAAAAAACCCCAATTTCAATAATCTCAGGCTATCTCGGCGCAGGAAAGACAACTTTACTCAGGAGAATAATTGGGAATCTGGACAGGAAATTTGCCATATTGATGAACGAGTTTGGCGAGATTTCAATAGATGCCCAAATAATCAAAGGCAAGAACGTGGATGTCCAAGAGCTTTCAGGCGGCTGTGTCTGCTGTTCGCTTACAGGGGAATTTGAACAAGCGATAAAAGAGATAAAGGAAAAGTATTCGCCTGAGATTATAATTGTGGAAACTACAGGCGTGGCTGAGCCGGATGCGATTGTTTTTGATGTGGAAGAGAATTTGACTGATGTAAAATTAGATTCTGTGATAATTGTTCTGGATGCGGATTCTTTTGTCAGGTTCCCTTCAATAGGTAGGATTGGGGAGGCCCAGATAGAGGTTGCTGACATTGTTTTATTGAATAAGGTTGATTTGGTTGGAAAAGAAAGGATCCAGGAAATTGAAAATAAAATAAAGAAAATAAATTCTAGAGCAACCGTTTTTAAGACAAGGCATTGCGAGGTGGATATAGATTTGCTTTTTAGTTTGGGGATAGAGCATGAGTTTAAAATCAAAAAGCGCCAGCAACACGAAAATAAAATTGAAAGTTTTGTTCTTAATGTTGAAAATAAAAACTTTAAAAAAGAAGGTCTAGAAAACTTCCTCAAAAATTTGCCTAAAGAAATTTACAGGCTGAAAGGTTTTGTGAATCTTGAAGGCAAATCAACCCTGGTGAATTTTGTGGCAGGAAGATGGGATCTGGAGGAGATAGAAGGGGAGAAGAAACTGGTGTTTATTGGAAATGGGGTAAAGAAGCTCGATAAATACAGGCTTAACTAAATCAAATCGAGTGATATATACGCATGAATTTTATATCCAGGACAATTCCATAATCTTATCTGTGCCCCCTGAAAAGCAACAGAATACGACTCTGATTCTCTGGAAGTGCTGAATTATAATTCTGAGAAAAAGACATACAATGATATAATTGTAAATGGATTTGATTTCCACAGAGTTTTTAACAGAACCCTTGATTTTATCTATGGTATAGAAAACGAATTTTTATGAGGTGCGTTGATGGTTATCGTGGAAAATGTTGGGAAATGAAAAAAATGGTCTAAAAACTGTCTTGTGCTGTGGGGCCAAACCGCTGTCTCAATTCCCTTAAAACCCAGTCATCTGCCTCGCTTGGGTGGGCTATAGGATGCCTATCCAGATAAGCCATTTGCCTTTCTCTCAAAGCGTCTTCTTCCTCGAGATCCCTGAACTTTTTTGTTTCGCCTACTATAACATGTGATGGGTCATTATAAGAAGTGCGATTATTATAAGATCTGTAATCTATTAGGCCAAGTTCCACATTGAAATTGGAATCTACTAACCTGTTAGCCAGAGCTAAAACAGCCACCTGTTTGAGCGCTATTCCAATTGACCTGTCAACCTCGTTTCTGAAATCAAATTTTTCCACTCCTCTTTTCTCCTTTTCAGGGTCCTGTAAAAGAGCTTTAAACTGTTTTCTGCCTGATCTTGTTAAATACCTGTCTCCGAAAGAGCCTAGAAGATAATCCATTTCCTCTTCAGTCAAGCCTTCTAATTTTGATGGTGTGATTAAACACAAATCTGCGTTATAGTGGTTTGCTATATCAACAGTTGATAATGCCAAAAGTCCTGGATTCTTTATTCCAGTTACTATAACTCTTTTTCCGCGGGCCTTATAACCATATTGAGGCACTCTGCTTTTGCCTCTTGGACTCAGCTCCACATGAGCATAATTAACTGCTCTGTACACATTTGCCTCGAGAAGCCTGTTAACCCAATTTTCTGCAGAATCCTCTGGCCTATTATTAACCTGTGTATGGAAAACTACTTTAGACCTGTCTATTATTTCGTCTTCGAATTCCAGTTCTCCTGTAATATCGTCTCTAGACAATTTATCAACTTTTACTACTTCTACTCCAGGCCTTTCTTTTAATAGATTGAAAACGTATGGCGACCTCAACCCAGAACCTATATCGAAGACAATGAAATCAGCCGCCCTTGAAGGTTGAATAGTGTCGGAAACCGGCTCATAAATAGTATCAGGACTGACTCTTACAATCCCATCCTGAAGACTCCTATACTCATCGATAATCCTAGAACCATTAGCATTTCTTTCTCTTTTATCGAAAGCATATATGGATAAAAATTGCACTGTTCTGGATGCTAGGCTATTTATGTCAAGCATATTATAAATAATCATTTTAAATATATAAAACACAAGTTATGACCTACAAGTTTCCGACCACACAGCAGACGTCCTCTTTGAGGCAGTGGGCAAGGATTTATATAGAAGCATTAATTACTAGATATATATGGCATTACAGGCTTTGCAGGAAAAGGGTATAGTGAAGACAGAAGGCGTTTGCGGAGGTTCACCTCGGATAGACGGCACAAGGATAAGGGTAATCGATATTATGGCATACTATAAGGCCGGGGAATCCCCAGAAGAAATAGCCTTTTTATTCAAGGACTCCATAGATCTGGGAGACGTCCATGAAGCCATCGCTTATTACTATAAACATTTGGGAGAGATGAAAAAAGAGGAAGCTGAAACAGAAAGGATAATAAAGGAATTCATGGAAAAACATCCATCAAGGGTAATCAAATGAAATTTTACTTGGACGAACACATTAATCCCGCTGTTGGAGAAGGATTAAAGCTAAGGGGTATAGATATAAAAACGACAAAAGAGGCTAGAAAGTTATCAGCAACTGACATAGAACAATTAGAATTGGCTTTTCTGGAAAAGAGAATAATCGTTACAGCTGATCGGGATTTTTTAGTTTTGGCTTCTGAAAATCGTAAACACAAAGGGATTGTTTTTATAACCGACAATAGGATTTCTGTCGGTGAACTCGTCAGGAAGCTGGAATCTCTTAACATACAAGTCACAGAAACGGAAATGGAAAATAAAGTCAAATTCGTATGACCTACAAATTTTTCGACCATACAGCAGACGTGCTGTTCGAGGCTGAAGGGAAGGATTTAGGCGAGCTTTTTGAAGCTGCAGGGCTGGCGACAGAGGAAACGCAGATAGAGCTTTCTGGAATAAAACAGGGAATCAGAAAGGAAATAGAGCTGGAAAAGGATAACGTGGAGATGCTTTTGTTCGATTTCTTGCAGGAGCTTATCTTTTTGAAGGACGCTGAGCTGCTGCTTTTTTCAGGAATTAAAGTTAATATTAAAAAAGAGAAAAATATCTACAAGTTAAAAGCAGTTTTGCATGGTGAAAAAATAGACCCAAACAGGCACGAACTGAAGGTGGATGTGAAAGCCGTGACTTTACATCAATTTGAGGTTAAGAAGAACAAGGCTCACTGGTTTGCGCGGGTTATTCTGGATATTTGACTCACTAGATTTGGTAATGCCTATATTAAGGGGCTTCAAGCATATTATTATTAGAGTATTCTTTATGTCCCCGAAGAGCTTTACTTTAGAGGAAGTTAATAATATAGTTCCTAATATTGCTAAGATTTTTGACAAAATAACTGCTGCTAGGGTGAAGGCTGAGCTGATAAAGGAGTCTCTCGACTCTCCGCCAAGAGGCAGGCCAGAAGAGCAGGAAGACCCGAAGAAATTGGCTGAAAAAATGCAGGTTATTGGGGAAGAGATTAGGAAATACGTGGAAGAGATAAAGATAATTGGTTGTGTAATAAAGGATCTGGATAACTATTTGGTTGATTTCTATAGTTCGCTTGACGGAAAACCGATATTCCTTTGCTGGAAATACGGGGAACAAAAAATCCAATACTGGCATGGGATAGAAAACGGTTTCATGGGCAGGCAGCCCTTATCGGCTATTTTGCAGGAAGTTAGGTAGGATTTTAGGTTCTCTGATTTTATTTTTTATGCCAAAACTTGTTTGCTTCATGGAGCGTCAGGGACTGGGAAGACATCTATTGCTAATTATTTGAAAAAACGATTTTGGTTTTGAGCACTTAGAGCTTGATAAATATATTGAAAAGTTGTTGGATGTTCAGACAGAAAAAGGGCCTTACAGGTTTGAACCTAAACCTGTTATTCTGGCTTTTGCTCTCGCAGACAAGGACAGGATTTTTTGGGGTAGATACTGGAGTACTCGGAAAGAGAAAACATTCACAATGGAGACCGCAAAGAAAATGCTGGCAAATAGAATAGATGAAATAAATTCTGGGAAGGAACTTTCAGAAGAGGAAAGATTTCATCTCTGGTTTGCTGTCTGGGATTCTTATTTTTCAGAAAGGGATAGTTTACTATTGGATGGGAAAGATGTGGTTTTGGACTCGATAACTAGCGCTGACACAAGGTTGAATAATCTCCGGACAGATGTGGGTTGCCGGAGGTAGAGAGATATGTTATAAGGATGAGAGGCGACATCGAAGCTAATGTGAGAAGAAAAGCAAAACAAATCGGATGGCCTCCAGAAAGGATTGAGAGGAAGTTTAGCCAGAATGCTGATCTCACAGATTTAGAGAATTTGGAAAAAATGGATGTTACTGTTTCACCTGTTTACGATAATACAGAAGATGGCGCGATAGAGAAGATAAAGGGAGAGGTAAAACTGCTTTCGGGTCTGTAGTTGAAGTCCTATAGACTAAATTCTGAATCCCTAATGAAAATAAGATTTATAAACACATAAGTTATACTTTTACATATTTAAGTAAGGAGTTATTTATGGAACAAATAAGTGTGAGTTCAAAAGGCCAGATTGTGATACCGAAAAATTTCAGGGAAGACTTGGGGATAAAAGAAGGCCAGAAAGTTTTTATAGAGGAAGCTGGGGGGAGCATAATTATTGTGCCTGTCTCTAAAAATCCAGTCCAGACCTTGAAAGGATTGGCAAAAGGCGTTTTCAAAAAATCGTCTACAAGAATGGTCAGGGAATTGAGGGAAGAATGGCAATGAACATTACTG
>CAYYYJ010000013.1:9103-25220 GCA_964476045.1 uncultured archaeon
TGATACTGGTGTAATTCTTGCTTTTGTTAATCAGGAAATGGATAAAAACCTTGAAGCTTTGGAAAATATTTTTACCCTGATAAATGAAAAGAAATACAAGGCCTTTATTTCAACTATAACCGTCTCAGAAATTTTCGCTGTTTTCACCAAGTCTGCTGAGATAAAGAAGGCTGTAGAGACTATAGTTAACTTGAAGGCAATAGGCGTTGAGATAATAAATGTAAACGAGGAAATTGCAAAGAATGGGGGCATTTTCAAAGGGGTGTATTCAAAAGCTAAAAAAGGGTTTTCTTACGGAGATGCTTTAATATTGTCTACAGCTATTTCCACCAGATCACAATTCCTTCTCACCTTTGATCCAGAGTTTTCTGGGGTTAAGGAGATTCCTATTGTCAGGCCGGAAGACTTGAAAGTTTTATAAGAAGTAAATTCTTTCCTTTTAAGTTTTGGGGAGCTTAGCCTTTTTTAAAGGTCTGACTTTCGAGAAAGAAAGGGCTGCTAACTGAAACTCTTCCCGCATCCACAACCGCTTTTTGCCTGGGGGTTTGTGATCTTGAAGCCAGAGCCTTGCAAGCTGTCAACGAAGTCTATTTGGGCGCCGCTTACTTTTTCCATGCTCTTTTTGGAGATGACTAGCTTGACTCCGTGCTGTTCTAGAACTATGTCTTCTGGTTTTGATGATTCGACGAATTCTAATCCGTAGGTGAAGCCAGAACAACCTCCTGGTGCAACGCCAAATCTCAAGAAACCGTTTTTGTTTTGGGACTCCATTAACTCTGAGACTTTTTTGGCAGCTGCTTCTGTGAGTTTTGGTTCAACGAAAGTAAGGACTTTGCCGCCTTCAACATGGGCTTCCTCACCTGCTTCCTTTTTGGCTAGAAAATCGTTAGCTTCTTGTATCATGGACGCTATTTCTTTGTCTGACATTCCGTGGCCGCGCGCGCCTACACCGATTGCTTCCATTGTGTTGACACTGCAACCTATACAGCTTAAGCCGTGCTTGCCGAAGATCTCAGCTACTTCAGGCCATTGGCTGATGACATCTCCAACAGTCATGTTTTCGTCGATTAGACTTTGAGTTTTTGTTTCCATAATATTTTAGTTGAATTACAGGTTTATATAGATTATTCTAGCTCGGATAAATAATAAAATTAATGGAAAGGGAAAAACTAACCCCCGCAGCATCCGCCGCCTTGGCTTTTTTCTTCGGTTTCAGCACCAGCTCCACCGCAGCAACCGCCTTTGTTAGCTGCTTTTCCTTGGCCTGTAAGAAGGTTTGTTATGGAGATCAGGTCTTTCTGGGCTTGTGCGTGGTTGTCTGCTTTTACTGGGATGGGGATTCCACTTTTTACTTTATCTTCGTGGGCTATTTCGTCATAACTCCAGTCAGGTTCTATAACAGGTTTTGTTAGTGTTTTCCTGCATCTGTTGAAATTATCGACGATCGCTTTGATTTGTTCTGGGGTGAATTTTCTGTGGTGCTTGTCGTCCTCAAGTTTTTTCCCTGTTTTCTTTTCCCATTCAGCTGCAGGTATACTGAATTTTCTTTGTATTCTATCCCTGTAAAGCTCTGGGATCACATTGAATGTGCAGAACGGTAAGATCCTTCCGTCTGGTGTTGCATAGTGGATATCGCATTTGTGGATCCTGTCCAGATCCCAGTTATATGGATCCTGGAAGTGCATCATTCCTATGAAGAGGCTGTTGTTGTGGAAATCTGCTAACCCATGATAGTTTCCTCCACCTACTGCTCCTGAAAGGATTTTTGTGAACTTTAGGCTCTTCGGTTTTTGTTCTTTGTCAATGTATTGTCCTATATTTTTCATTAATTTTCCAAGGACCCAGTATTTTCTGATGTTTCTGTGGTTGGATGAGTTCAATTCCTTTGTCAGTTCGCCTAAATAGTCGAAGAAACCTTCGATATCGAAGAACCTGGATATCGGGACTAGTTTGCCTTTGTCTGGATCTTTGAAGACATAGGTAGCCATACCGCAAGCAAAGTGGATGGATAGCCTGTACTTAGGTTCTTGTTTCACTGCTTCTATAAAGTCAGTTACTTGCTTTGCGCAAGGTACAGGGAAGAAATCTTCTCTTCCAATCTGGCCGTCTGTTTGGGCTTCGATTCTCTTTATCGCGCCAGGTATTGTGATTCTCTGGTTGTATCTTAATTTCTCAGGCATTCTTCCTACTAAGGATACTGGCTGGAAGTTTACTGATCGGACAACATGTATATTCTGTTCACCGAATCTGATTATGTCGCCGAGTTCATGGTCATTGACACCACCAATTATTGTTGGGACTAATACAACTCCGATGCCTGCTTTGTGGCAGTTGTCTAGAGCTCCTTGAGCTTCCCAGTAGTTCTTTGGGTTTGTCTGAGGGGACATCCCATCGAAAGACATGTACAGGTTTGAGATTCCAGCAGCTTTCAGGTTTACAGCTAACTGTGGGTCTCTGGATAGATTTACTCCATTTGTGTTGAGTTGGACGTGTTTGTATCCGATTTCTTTTGCTATTTTTACTATTTCTGGTAGATCTTCCCTTAAAGTTGGTTCTCCACCTGTGAATTGGACAGAGTTACAGCCGACAGGCTTCTCATCTCTCATTCTCTGGAGCATGAACCTTATTTGTTCTTGTGTTGGTTCGTAGATAGGTTCGCCTTCTTTTGCATAGAAAAAGCAATACCAACACGTGAGGTCGCATCTGTTTGTTACGACTATGTTGCCTAGGCCTGTGTGAGATTCGTGTTCTACGCATAAACCGCAGTCATTAGGACAGTCTATTTCAAATTGTTCCTTATCTATATTGGGATTTAAGATTTTGATACCAGGATCTTGGAACTTTTCAGCTTTTTTATACATTTCGTAATCGTCCCAATAAATTTCTTTTGTCACGCCATGCTCTGCGCATTCCTTTACTTGCCAGACTTTGCTGGACTTTACAAAAACAACAGAATCTATTTTCATCTTGTCGAATTTTTCTTCATCGACACATCCAGGGCACAAGCTTTGGGTGAATTTTAGGACCTGGACGTTTTCTTTTCCTTCCCGTCCAACAAGTAGTTCTAGAAGCTTTTCTTTTCTCTCTGGTTCGTAATGCTTTACATAAGGTGTTACTGCAATCTCATTTATCTGGTCAGTAGTCTTTGCTACTGTAAAAATCGTGTTCCCCATAACCTTTTCTTTCCTCCTAAATTTATCCAAGAAAAGCTTAACCAAAAGATTAGGCTTGTTCTTAAGAACTATTACAAGTTTTAATAACTATTAAAAGTTTGGTAAACTGAATATATAAAGGTTTGTATAACAGTGTTATAATAGTCTGAATACTTAATCAAATTTGGTTATTCTATAGATTTTCCACCAAAAACTATTTAAATTAACCAAAACAATATTTTAGCATGGAATATAAAGTGGTGGAAAAAACAATAGATAGGGAAGGGAGGATACTTTTACCTAAGGCGTGGAGAGTTAAGCACGGCAAGGAAGTTGTAATACTCCAGATCGGGGATGAGATAAGGGTGCTTCCAAAGGAAAAAGGGAGCTTGCTGAAAATGCCTGCTTTGAATGTGGATGTCAAAACAAGGATGGGCGACTGGAAAGAATATGAGAAGGAACTGCTTAGTGTATGAGATTTTTAGATGCGAATGTTGTGATACATGCCCTTCTTGAGCCTAAAAGGCAGCTCAGCCGACCAGAAATTCAAATAAAAACTTCTGCAAGAAAGATAATAGAAAGGATTGAAAAAGGCGAAAAGGTTGTAACTACTGTAGTCCATTTATCAGAGATAGCTAATATACTAGGAAAGTTTGATAAAAACTATACTCACAAAACAATTAAAAGCCTGTTGGGTAACCCAAACATTTTCGTTGAGCCTGTAGACAGAAACATGTATACTCTGGCTCTTGAGTTTTCCCACGAACCGAAAATAGATATAAACAATGGTCTTGCACTGCTAATAATGGCAAAAACAGGCTTGACAGAGATCTATTCTTTTGATTCTGGCTTTGATTTGCCTAATATTAGAAGAATTATAGATTAATGATTTTATATTTCTAAAGATAAACACTTCTCATGAACCATCTAGACCATCCTTCTGTTCAGAAAGTTCTGGAATTATCTGGCTACTCTGATCTGAACCCTGCGCAAAAACAGGCGCTAGATGCCGGTTTGTTAGATACAGGCAATTTCGTGGTTGCGGCGCCGACAGCCAGCGGTAAAACCCTTCTAGCAGAAATAAAAATTCTTGATATTGTCAAAAAGAACAAAAAGGCTTTGTATATAGTCCCACTCCGAGCTTTAGCATCAGAGAAATATGAAGAATTCAAAGAGAAGTACGAAAAACTAGGCCTGAGGATTGCAGTATCTATCGGTGACATGGATTCTTCTGACATGTGGCTCACAAAATACGACATCATAATATGTACTTCAGAAAAATTAGACAGCCTAATGAGGCATGAATCTCCGTGGATCCACGAAGTTGGATTGGTTGTTGTGGACGAAATCCATTTGCTTGATTCGCCTAACAGAGGCCCGACACTGGAAATAGTTTTAACAAAAATAAGGCATCTCGCAAACCCCCAGATTCTGGGATTATCTGCTACAATAAGCAACTACAAAGAGCTAGCCGAGTGGCTCCAAGCAAAGTCAATAAAATCAGATTACAGGCCTGTGAAACTTTACAAAGGTATTTTCTATGATGGTGAAGTTACTTTCAAGCCAGAGGTTAGAAAGAGCGTAGCTGAACCTGTTTCTCCACAACGAACTTTAGAGATAACCTCAGAAGGCCAGCCTGTTGCCGAACTTATTGACCACACTCTAAGGATAAACAAACAAGCCCTTCTCTTTATTTCGACGAGAAAGCAGGCTGAGTCTGCTGCAGAAAAAATTGGCAATAAAACTTTATTTTGCCTTACACCGGAGGAGAGGGATTACCTCAAAGAAGCCTCTGAAAAAATAAAGAATTCTTTGGACCACAAGACAGCTCAGTGCGAAAAATTAGCTTCATGTGTTCTGAAAGGGTCAGCTTTCCACCATGCAGGTTTAGCCAATTCGCAGAGGCGTCTTGTTGAAGACGCTTTCAAGAAAGGATGGATAAAAGTTTTGGCCAGCACACCTACTTTGGCAGCTGGGCTAAATTTGCCTGCTTACAGAGTAATTGTCCGCGATCTTAAAAGATTTCAGCAGTTCAAAGGGATGGATTATTTGCCTAATATGGAAATAGAGCAGATGCTCGGACGGGCTGGGCGACCTAAATTCGAGACAGAAGGCGAAGGCATCCTTATCCCTAAAAATAAAGCTGAAGCAATCTATGCATGGGAAAATTACATAAAAGGCGAGCCTGAAAAAATATATTCTAAAGTTGGGGTTGAACCTGTTCTAAGGATGCACTCGCTTGCGTTGATTGCATCTGGCACTTGCAATACAAACCAGGATCTGTTTGGCTTTTACTCAAAAACTTTTTATGCAAAACAGTTCCAGGATTTCGGGATCCTGAAAACAAAAATAGAAAAAGTTTTAGATCTTTTGGAGAAGTTTAAATTCATAAGCAAAAGCAGTTCGCAGTTTAATTCAGACAATCCATTTAAACCTGCAATTAATTTAGTGAATAATTCTGAAATAAAACCAACATTAATTGGGAAAAGAGTATCTGAGCTGTATATCGATCCTATTACTGCAAATTACATTATAAACTCTCTCAATAGGGTACAGAATCCAACTCCATTCTCTCTTATCCACATAATGTGCAAATGCTTGGAGGCGAAGCCTTTGATCTCTGCAAAGAAAAAAGATATGGAGTATATACAAGAAGTATTGGCTAAAGAGATGATAAATTTGGTAGATAAACTTCCAAACGAATGGGATGTAGAATACGAAGAGTATTTGGATTCCATAAAGACTGCATCATTTTTCTCGGGTTGGCTAGATGAGTTAGGCGAAGATATAATTCTGGAAAAATTCAATGTGACTCCAGGAGAGCTGAGAGCTCGGCTTGACATAGCAGATTGGCTTCTGTACAGCATGTCAGAACTCGCACTTTTACTTGATAAAAAAGACTTATTGTCAGAACTAAAAAAGTTGAGAATTAGAATGGAATATGGAATAAGACAAGAACTTCTTCCTCTAATAAAATTAAAAGGCATTGGAAGAGTAAGAGCGAGATTATTATTTAATGCTGGTGTCAAGGACATCGGTGACCTGAAGAAAATACCTTTACAAAGTTTAGGGAATATAGTTGGTGAGAAAATTGCGGAGAATTTGAAAGACCAAGTAAATCCAAAATCGGGATGAAAAAGGATGAAACTGATCTTTTACACTTTGATTAGGGTCAGTTTCTAGTTTCCTTGCGCAGAGCTTCCAGAAATAAAGCCTTATGTTAGATTTATAAACTTTGGTATCAAGAAGACCACATATGTTAGCTCAAACCAAAAGGATTATAGTTGCTGCAGCCTTGGCATTTGCCACAGGGTATACAGCTAGATGGCTGACTGGCAGGGAAGCTTTAAAAGAAGTTGATAAAGGCTATTATAGGATTCCTATAGAACCTGTAGCTTTTGGGGATCTGACAAATGACAGTATAGATGATGCAATAATAAGGGTCAGGGATTTTAGGGAAAGGGGCAAGGACACTCTTCTAATGGTGGATGGAAGGTATATAGTTAAAATAGATGGTCGGTATTACATTACCCGCCTCGAAGAAGTTCATGATACTGGATTTGATTTCTATAGCACAGACAGTATTATTGTCAGAATAGAGGATACCAACAGGGATGGAAATCGAGACCTTGTTCTTGAAGTAATACCAACTAGAAAAATGTAGATTATTTAGGCAGATTTGTCCTTATATCAGTCAAATCCTTTTTAGCTTCCTGCAAAGTCGATTTTCTTTCTAAGATGACGTTTTCAGATGACTTGTTGTCTGTCACCTTTTGTATTTTGATATATATATCAGGAATTATTTTTGAAATTAAATTAGTCCCCCTCCACACATCAAGAAGGCACCTGGACTGTTATTCCGTGTGTTAGTGTCGGATTCCTGCAGTCTTTTACAGTTGCTTTTAGCGGGAAATCTGGTTTTGAAAGTGTGACAGTGTTAGGCGACTTAAACTCAGACGAACAGGCTGCAGAGTCCACATAGGTAAGTATGTCGCCATTTGATTTCGAGATTGAAAGAGAACTCAAGCCATCGCTATCTGAGACAGACAATTTGTATACTCCATTTCCTTTGTCATCGTATGAGAACCGCTCTAAAGTGAGCAATGATTCGCTGTTAGGCGCTGAACTCCCTTTACTTAAAACAGCTCCGGTTAGAGGCGCAGTTGAAGCTGATTGTGAAGGCTGTGATGGCTGCGCATCTTCAAAATAGTTATTTGATATCAGGTCGACCATCGTTCCTTTACACGAAGAGAGGAACTTTTCTTTATCGACGCCCAAGCTGAAATCAGCCAGTTCGCACTTCATGCTATAATCTTTTCCGTCGACTGTGACAGACGCTGTCTTCAAGCACTTGCCATCAGTTGTTAACCCTTCCAACTTTATGGCAGGCGAGGATTTTCCAGCAGGTACGTTTGGACTATACAACGTCGGAGCGCAGGTCAACAGCCTCTGTCCAAAGCACTCGCTATCATTCTTGCAGTCTTTTAATTCTACTGTCTTTGTTGTGCCCTTCTTGCCTAAGAGAGAGTAAAGCATCTCTTTCAACAAGCCATCTTTCAAGACAGCCAAATCTTTCTTCACATCATTAAGTTCGTCAACTGTTATCTTTTCCAATTTGTCTTTCAGCTTCTCTTCTATTTCGTTTACTTTGTCTTTTGCAGTCTGCAGCATGTGGCCTACTGTCTCAAACTTCTCTTTATCAGCAGTATTTCCAACAGAAGAATGATACAAAGCCAAATCAGCTATCTTTTCTGCCATTGAATCGAAAGAGACTTTAAGCTCCTCCAATTTGAGAACTATATCCAATAATTTCAGCACATCTGGAACAGAAACTGCAGGCTCGAAAGTCACTTGATCAGAACCGACACCATGCTCAACGCACTCTGCAAATTCCACACAATCATTATCAGATTTCTTTACTATATATTCTCCGCCTTTGGCTGAACAGGTTGCAGCTGCATCTGCAGGCGCATCTTTATCGCACTCATCAGCTGTTGAAGCGCATGTTGTATACTGGCATCCATTAGAATTGAATTTTTTGACAGGAACTTTGCCTGCAGACTCGCATTTACTTTGTATTTCTTTTTCTACAGATGCGTCTGCTGTACAATCACTTTGAGAGCCTCTGGCGCATTTTACTGTTTTACAGTCACCTTTGAAGGAGAACTCTGCTTTGCCGTTGAGAGCTTTGCATGCTCGCGACTCCCTTTCCAAATCAAGGTTTGTTGGGCATGAAGCCAATGACTTGCTGAAAAGATTATCATTCTCTATGCTATCTGTCCCGAAAGTGCAGTCTGGGAAACTGCACCCATATTCAGATCTTGTTACGAAGGCTCCACCGTATTCTTTACATTTCTTTTCCATTACATCTAGATTGGCTTTATCTGGAAGAGGGGGGCACACTGCTTTGCGGGTTGGACATTCTGTTCTAGCTAAACCTGTAACAGGATCTTTTACTGTTTTACAATCTTGGAAAACATTAGTTGGGTACTTGCATCTATATTGACTGCATGCCAATGGGTCAGAATCTACTTGGAAAACACCACCTGACTGTTCGCAGAATTTCTTGGATTCTTCTGGGCCTGCTAAATTAGTTGGGCATTTTGTGGCGTAATCAGAACATTTCACTGTTCCAGGAACTGGACAACCGGACTTATCTCTATCAAATGTATACCCTTTTCCTGAGGTTTTACAAGCTACTACATCCTTTTCAATTGCAGTGAAAGAGCAAAGGGAAACAGTACTGCAAGAACCTGTTGTATAAGCGGCTCCTGCGAGCTTGGCTTCACAGGAATTTGGATAGGTTTTTCCATTAGAACCGCAGACTGGGTCGTATGTCGCCGGACAGTTCGATATCTTCACACATCCCTGGCTGACCATGCATCCGTTAGTATCATATTTTGATTCTGATTTCTCGTCTATTTTACATATAACTGGCGGAACATACGGACAAGATCTTGGACAAGTTCCTTTTGTTGAACAATAACCGCTGATTATCGGAGCCACTGACGCAGATGAACCAGCTGCTGCATAAGGTAGTGGATTATTATAAGAATGTTCGCACCAATCGCCGCCTGCTGTTGTTGTACAACTGGTTTTGTCATAACAGTTCCAAGGTTGGGTTGAGGAACAGGTTGGACAAGATGAGGATGAACAATATGAACCTGTGTTGACTTGGCACCAGTTTGCACTCGCCCCTTTACATTTTGTTTCTGAGTCACAATTCCAAAGCTGGGCTGGTGAACAACTTGGACATGAAGATGAACTGCAGTAAGGATTATTAGCATAACTACTATACGATGCGCTAGAAGGTACTGTACCTGTACCAGAAGGCTTGCACCAATTACCTGAAGCTCCAGTGCATGCTGATTCAGTGTTGCAGTTCCATTGTTGAGAGGATGAACAGGTTGGGCATGAGGTAGAACAATAAGTGCCGCACCACTTGCCTGATGCCCCAGTACAAGAAGACTGGTCATTACAGTTCCATGCTTGCGAAGAGGAACATGTTGGACACTGTGAAGCAGTGCAATAAGTGCCGCACCAGTTCAAACCAGCAGAAGTGCATCCTGTTTTGTCTTGAGGCTGTGTACAGTAATTGTATGACCACAATCCTCCGACACCTTTACAATCTGTTTCTGATTTACAATTATACATTTCTGACTTACTGCATGAGTATGTTGGGCAACTTGATGTTGAACAGTATCCGCCTCCTCCTATACTGGAAGAAGCAGCACTTGATTGATAAGAACACCAATTTGCAGCTATGCCTTTACAAGTTGATTCACTATTGCAATTCCAATAATTTTCTTTTGAACATGTTGGGCAAGCTGAAGACGAGCAATAGGTTCCGCACCAGTTAGCTGAAGCGCCTTTACAGTCTGTTTCTGAATAACAGTTGTAAGTAGTTGATGAAGAACAGGTTGGGCAAGAGTTAGAGCAGTATCCGCCTCCTGATCCTGAAGTTGTTGTGCCTGTTGATTTGCACCATTTTCCGCTAGCAGATGAACAATCTGACTCTGTATAGCAACTCCAGATATTACTTGATGAGCATTTCTGTGAGCAGCTCCCTGTTCCACCATATTGAGGGTTGGTCCATTGGCCGCCTGCAGATATACAAGATGCTGAATCATAGCAGTTCCAGATTTGGGATGAAGAACATGTTGGGCAAGTGTAACTGGCTGAGTTGCATGAACCCCCGTTAGTTGAAGGTGACTTGCACCACACACCTGTAGCTGCCTTGCACTCTGTTTCAGATTGGCAAGACCAGGTATTTGAGGAAGAGCATTTATCTGAGCACCAACCTGAACCACCGTATGTAGACGTTGACCATTGTCCGCCAGCAATTTCACATGAGGCCTTGTCATAACAGTTATATTTGTTTGAGGATGAACATTTCTGTGAGCAGCTCCCTGTTCCGCCAGATGTAGGTATGGACCATTGGCCGCCAGCTGACTCACAAGTTATTTTGTCTTTGCAATTCCAGATATTGGGAGAGGAACAAGAAGATGGCTCGAAATAAGGTGTTGGGGAAGTATTTGGTGAAGTTGAAGGGCATGAAGATGAAGAAGAAGCGCACCAATTCCCATTAGAACACCATTTGCCGCCGACACCTGTGCATGCTGATTCTGTATAACAATATGTTGTATCTGCTGATGAACATTTTTTTGTGCAGTAGGAAGAACCGCCTCCTGTTGGAGTTTTCCATTCGCCTCCCACACTTGGAGATGTACAATCAGCTTGATTATAACAGTTCCATGGGTTGGTTGAGGAGCATGAAGGGCTTGGAGATGGAGTATATGTGGATGCGCATGCAGAAGTTGACCACCAGCCTGAAGCAGATGTTGAACCGCAGCAATATTTACCGTAGGTGTAACTTACGCTGTCTGACCCACAGATGCATTGGGAGTATGCAGCTGAATTTATTGCGCAGTATGGAAATGTAGATGGTGAAGCACAAGGAGAAACGGATTGGTAATTGCCTGTCGAGCCAGAACAACAGTAGCCACTAGAGGCAACTACATTAGGGCCGCATGTGCAAGATGTTGTGACTTGTGCATTTTGTGCACATGCTGGATAAGAGGTTGCAGGTGTAGGAGTAGGTGTCGGACAGTAGGATGTGCCTTTACAGTCAGAATCTGCGCAATCTGTAGATCCATCATAATCGTCATCTTTTCCGTCATTGCATGTGACCTCAGTTGGATTATTCCAGACAGAATTTCCGTTATCGCATGTATATTGGGACGGGTTAGAAGAAGTTGAAGAGCTTTTAACACAGTATTTCCCTGTCAGGTCAGCGCTGTTAACACCGCTTGAACAGTGATAATAGTTCACAGACCAGCTCTCACTATCTATACAATATGGTTTTTCTGTTCCACTGCAAGTGCAATATTTAGCCCCAGCTTTATAGCAATCTGCTGCTGTACTGCAGGAAGTCGTTTGGGCATCTACTAAAGATGCAGACAAAAATATCGGAGCTAGAAAACCTGCAACCAAAAACACTATAAATAGGAAATTTGCTTGTTTTTTCATTTAATCACAGATTAATTAAATACTTGTTTATTCCATCTTATAAACATTGTTATAAGTTTTGCAGACTTTGCAAAAGTTCTTTAATGAATTTGAATAACTTATATAATATACTATATATGATAACTGCTCAGAATTTGGTACGGCACGAATTGATTGGATTAGAAGTCTTAATAGAAAAATCTGCCAACAAATCTTTAGAGGGGTTAAAAGGGAACGTAATTGATGAGAGCAGGCAGACCTTAACACTAAAAACAGCAAAAGTGGAGAAGAAAGTTGCAAAAGATGTGTGCACATTTATTTTTGTTCTGCCTTCTGGAGAAAAAGTCAGGGTGTATGGATCCCTTCTAGTCTCCAGGCCAGAAGATCGGATAAAGAAGAAGCTGAAAAAGTGGTGAGAAGGCTCATCTCGATTTATTTTTCTTATCCACACCCTTCGAAAAAACAATTCCCATGACACCGCAAATTATTTTTATTATTGCTGCCACGAGGAACAGGTACATCCCTAACTGCAGGGCCCAGTCAAGTTTTACGTAAGCTTTTATCGGGACAGTAAAATTCTTCACATACTCGCCACTCAAAGGGGCTGATGACATTGACTGCGTGAAATCTGCAACAAACGAATCCAGAATAAAGTTGTTGGCTAATTCTCCTCCGCCCAATTGCGATTTTACAGCCTGGAACAAACTAGGCAAAAATATTACTAAACTTACTGCGGCTATGAAAACCACAAGTGTAATTATTCCGCTTTTTAAATTATTTTTACCAAAGCTCCTCAAGCTTTTTGCGCCAACTAGGCCAAATACAGCTGAGATGACTAATACAAAAAGCAGTAAGTTCACGTTTGTTCGGGTTGGCAACTCCTGGCCTCCTAGAAGGGTTTTGTCGACTGTGACACCTCTAAACCCGTCAATAGAGACCAAGTCTTTTACCCCGCCTGTGTTTAGGGCATCGGATTGTATATCAGCCTTCAGAGTATACCAAGGCTGGAACATTCCCATTATGAAAACCACTAAACCAACTATAGATATCAAGACGACGAGAATAGATTTTTTGTTTGAGAGAAATCTGAGGAACGGAAGGGTCCCTTCTCTTCTATATAGTAAGCCTATCCTGACTAACCCTATTATTATGTATATTACTAATATTATCAGGAAGATATTGTCAACTAAAAAAGTGATATCTTTCAATGAATTTAAATCAGGGATTTGCTGCTGGGCTGAGGCTAAAGGAACCAATAGGAGAAAGATAAGAAGAGGCAAAATTTTATTCATAACAATATTTAGCTGATTTTGTATTAAAAGGTTAGATCTCCTCAGAAACTGAATCAATGTACTTTCCGAGAGCCAGCATTTCTATTCCAAGCTCTCTTATTACGGATTTATCTAATCTCAATGAACTCAGGTAGGTTGTCATATCAGTTTCATTGCCTCTTAATATAGCTGTGCCAATTCTAGAAGTTTCGTCTGCTCCATACTCGACTTGTTTCAAGGATACAGTATCGGTTTCTTTTGGATTTATTCCTGAATGAAGAAAATCTAAGACAGCTTCACGTGAAAACTTAAAGTGCCTTGATCTGATTCTCCAGTGTGTTTTTCTTCGTTCAGCTACAGATAATATCTCCAATCCGCATTCCGGTGTATAAAGAATCCCTTTCTGCTCGATTGAAGGTTTTCTCAATCTTAAAAACACAGACGCTATATAGGGCTCTCCTATATACCTTCTCACACGTTCTCTCCTGTTTCTATGATAAACTACCCGTTTCATTACCTGGCTATAGGTTGTTGAATCCATAACTCACAATCCAAAAAATAAGCAATGCAAATTTATATACCCACAGGATCTCTAGAAAGGACTTAAAATAGAAAAACCAATATATCAAAATATGGCAATCAATTTCGATGAGTTTGGCCCTGAGAAAATCTTTGAAGTTTGGGACCCTAAAACAAAGATGCACGGATTTGTTGTTCTAGATAATTTAGCCAGGGGGCCTGGAAAAGGCGGGATAAGGTTTACACCGACTGTTTCTGTTGAAGAGGTTGCACGACTTGCGCGCGCAATGACCTGGAAAAATGCGTTGGCTGGCCTTCCATTCGGAGGCGCGAAAGCAGGGATTATAGGGGATGACAAAAAGATGGGCAGAGAAGAGAAAAAGAAAATTATACAATCTTTTTCAAAAGCAATCAAGGCGATCTGCCCTAAACTGTATGTTGCTGGACCTGACATGAATACTGCAGAAGAAGAGATGAGATGGTTTTCTGAGGCAAATGGATCCTGGAAAGCGTGTACAGGGAAACCTGCTGAGATGTGTGTTGAACATTCGAAAGGGAAGAAGTGCGGGATACCGCATGAATACGGGTCAACTGGATTTGGGGTTTATCATGCGACTATGATTGCAGCTAAATATGCTAGACTGGACTTGAAAAATTCTAGTATAGCTATTGAAGGCTTCGGGAATGTCGGCTGGTTTGCTGCCAAATACTTAACAGAATATGGAGCAAAACTTGTGGCTGTTTCAGATTCTAAAGGCGCAATTTACAAAAAAGGTGGCCTGGATTTTAAAAGACTTGATAGAGTAAAAAAAGATTATGGAACTGTGACAAGATATCCCGGAGGTAAAGTTCTGGGAGGAAAAGAGATACTGAGACTAGAAGTCGATATTTTGATCACAGCAGCAGTGCCAGACCTTATTAGAAATGACGATGTTAAAAAAATAAAAGCGAAAATAATTGTTGAAGGGTCTAATATACCGACAACACCAGGGATAGAAGAAACTTTGCACAAAAAAGGCGTCCTTGTCGTCCCTGATTTTGTTGCTAATGCTGGTGGCGTCATCTCTTCCTACGCTGAATACAAAGGAAAAAACCCTGACCAGATGTTCAAACTAGTGGAGAGAAAAATAAAGTCTAATACAGAACTTGTTTTGAAGAGGTCGTTCCAGAAAAAAATCAAACCACGCGATGCTGCGATGGAGATTGCCAAAGAAAGGGTAAGAGAAGCGATGCGCACAAAATACTAGCACGGTTTTCTTTCTGTTTTCCAAAGAATTATTGGTGGATCTCCAAAAGGGTCTATCCTGTCTCTTTCATTCAAATAAGCTCGGAAAATAGACACCAAAGGATCTTGATCTTCTTCTGCTTTTTCTATTTGCACTCTTACAACTGTATCAGTTTCTGGAGCTCCTACATCTTTCTGGTCGCTCCAGTCGCCTATCATGAATTTCTCCCCAACACTATTATTAATTTCTCCTACAGCTTCAGTCCAATATCCATCGACTAAACTCAATTTGATAGGCAAAATACCAGCTGGAGTTTTCATGAGCTTAGAAATATCTTCAGGATACACAGATGCAACCTCTATATGCTCTTCTTTTCCCGCCGTCCCATCAAAAGCAGGCTCTGTTTTTTCAAACATGGCGTATTTGTACCACTCTTCTTCAGGAATTTTATCGAATGGTCTTATTTTTCTGACTCGATCACTATCTCTCCCTAAGCAGAAAACTCTAAATTCAGGATCTGAAACAATATATCTGAGCCTGTTGTCGTTTATAGCAGTTGAAGCTATTTGCTTGCATGTTGGAAAACAGTAGTCCCATGGGGTCCACTTATTTCTTATTCCTTGATCGTCTAATTCTATCACATCAACCATAAAACCCCCGTCTTTTCTAACTGATCTAAAAGCCTCTCTGATCGCAGACTTCTTTTCTATTTGTATATTCTGGAGTACCGCTCTCACTTCTTTGGTGGCTTCTTTTAACCCAGCCCTATGTGCATTTACTAGATCCATTGGCCCATATCTCTGTGCCCGGCTGCTTTTTCCCAGGCTATAATTAGCCGCTCCTTCATACGCTGAAAGAACCCGCATTAGATATGAGGGCGATCCGAAATTAGCCATAACAAATAATAACTCTCAAGCATTTATTTGTATTTTTGAAAATAGAAGTTTGAAATAATTTACTAAACTGAAATAGAGCAACTAATCTCATTAGCTTTATAGAAGCTTGCTTCAGTTTAAAATAAGCTTTATATACCTTTAATACTATTTCTGATTAAAATGTACACACAGCTCCTCTCTAAAAAAGGGTAAGCAGTAGAAGTACATGATAATGGAGGAAACAAATATGGAAACAGTAGAATTTGAAACACTAAAAGCAGAAGAAGTGAAATTTGGCAAGAACAATTTCATCGAAATTGCCAGAAAGAAAGCAAAAGCAGAGACTGGTGAGAACGAGTTCTTGGCGATATCAAGAGGGTTCTTTTTGCCTGACGGCACAAAGAGGTTCAAAAGATCAATCGCAATACCAAACGACAAAAGCATAGTCGACTTCGTTGCTGATAAATTAAAAAGCATCTAGTATCAGCCTTTTAGAAAAAGGCCTGAGCCCCAAAAGAGATTAGCAATTAACTTTTTCTATCTTTTTTATTTTGTTTAGATTTTCT
>CAYYYJ010000014.1:0-4110 GCA_964476045.1 uncultured archaeon
GTTTCCCGAGTTTCCACACACTAAAGATTAAAATCAGATTAATTTCTGCCCGCTTTTTATATCGATTATATGTATCACATTTACAGGGCAAGAATCAGCAGCTTCCCTGTTATTTTTTAGCTCAACCAGCTCAAGTTCTTCCTTCACTATCGCAGCCCCGTCCTTTATCTCTTTCGATCCGATAAGATCAGACTTCCCGTCAGCATCGCTCATCTTCCAGAACTCAGGCGCAACAGCTGCGCAAGCTCCGCATCCGATACAGCCTGGCCTATCGTGCTCTATCTTAAAATTGGTCATAATATTTGCATATTTTTGCATAAGCTTTTAGGGGAAGCGATAGCTCCCGTAAAAAGCTTACTGTCGTGCTCTATTTTGAAATTTGCCATACATCCTAAACCTTTTTAATCTTATAGATATTTAAAGTTTCGCCGGCAAATTCGTCAGAGCAAATCTAGTTTCTCTTTCTCTGTCACAGGCATACTGCACGTATTCTTGTAGCACATGTAAACAGTTGGTTTTCCGTCTATTTTTGTCCTATCCTTAAAAACAGATTTGGCTGAATTTGTTTCCCCTACATGAATTATTTTATTCCCTGTTTTCTTTCCGATGGTCTCTACAAATTCCTTTACTAAAATATCTTTTTTATCCCCTATTATCACAAATTCTTTCGGGCCAGCAAAATAGTAATCCAGCGCTTGCAGGTATGTTCCCTTCTGCAAACTCCCCCTTGGGCTTAATTCATGGAAAAATTTGAGAATTTTTTCCGCGATCTCTTTGTATTCTGATTTCTCAGTCAAATAAAAAAGATCGAGGAGAACGCGTGCTGCCACCGAATTCCCAGCAGGCGAAGAAAAATCAAAAATAGGCTTTTCTGTGCTAAGGTACCTGTCTTCCGAATAAAAAAATCCAAAGTCTTTTTTGTCCCAGAATTTTTCTATCGTTTTCTTAACAATCTCCTCTGCCTTATTCAAATATTTTTCTTCGAACGTTATCTGGTAAGCTTCAATCAGGGTTTTCCCAAAAAATACATAGTCGTCCATAAAACCCATGACAGAAGCCACACCGCCAGAAAACATATGATAAAGAATTCCATTCTTATACAAATTGTCCAAAACAAAATCCAGATTTTTCAATGCAGTATCCAAATACTTTTTCTCCCCTAAAATATTGTAAGCATCTAGAAAAGCAGAGGAAGCAAGACAATCCCAATTTGTAAAACTATTTTTGTCTATAAAACTCGCTGGCCTTTTGCACCTTATCTTGAAAAGTATTTTCTTTGAGCTCTCGATTATTCTCTCCGCGTCCTCTTTTTTCAAACCCATCTCCTCAACGATATCTTGAATCTCAGCTTCCTTGTGCAGAACATTTTGGTTCCCCACTTCGAAATTCCCTTTTTCCTTAATCCCATAATAGGCACACATAACTCTTGCTTCTTTCTCCCCCAAAATCTCCATCACCTCTTTTTTTGTCCAGGTAAAATACGCCCCTTCTTCAGTGGAAACCCGTCCATTCTTTCCATCTTCCCATACGTCCACCGGACTGTCAGCATCCTGGCTAGAGTAAAATAACCCGTTTTCACCAAGCATATCCCGCTCCAAAAAGCTAATTATCTCTTCAGAAATCTTTCTGTAAAATTCGTCCCCTGTAATCTGGTAAGCCTTTAAGTAAACTTTCAGTAAAAGGGCATTATCAGTCAGCATCTTCTCGAAATGGGGAACTCTCCACTGTTCATCAACAGAGTATCTGTGGAACCCGCCCCCAAGCTGGTCATACACTCCCCCGTCCGCCATTTTTCTCAGAGTCAAATCCAAAAATTTCTTGACCTCCTCTCTGCCAGTGTTATTATAGTAATCCAATAGCAGGAGCAAAGCCTCGCTCATAGGGAATTTCGGCCTGCCGCCGAAACCGCCATTAAAGCTGTCAGCATCATTTAGTATCACAGCAACCCCCCTTTCCACTGATTTTGAGTCCAGATCAATCCTGTCTACTTTCATTTCAGACAAGCTCGCGACATCCTCAGTCATTTTGTCAATCCGCTCTTTCTCACCAGAATAAGTTTCTGCAATCCCTTTTAGTATTGCCTTTAAATCCTCTGGACGAAAATAAGTCCCGCCAAAAAATGGTTTTTTCTCAGAAGTTATGAAAACAGTCAGAGGCCATCCGCCTGCACCAGTAAACATCTGCACAAATTTCTGGTATGCGCTGTCGAGATCAGGCCTCTCATCCCTATCAACCTTGACAGCAACAAAATTTTTGTTTACAATTTCCGCGATTTCTTTATTTTCCCAGCTCTCGTGAGCCTGCACGTGGCACCAATGGCACCAAACAGCGCCAATCGAGAGGAGCACAGGTTTCCCTTCCCTTCCCGCTTTCTCAAAAACTTCCTCTGACCAAGGATGCCAATCTATCAGTTGCTTGCTCGCGGCTTTTAGGTAAGAACTTGATTGATCAGAGAGCTTATTTGTCATACCAATAATTCAGACCAGAGTAATATAAGATCACTAAAATGCTCCCGGTTAAGCTTATAAATACAACCGATATAATATCGGATCTTATGTCATTCACATCCCGCGCAATAAGGGAATTAGGTTATTATGGACTGGTACCTTTGTCTACTGTGAGGGCTGTTTGGGGTTTCTGTAATAACCCTGATGAAACAATAGGATCAAGGACATTGAAAATCGCATATGACGCAGCCTTCTTAGCACCCTCTATTGCAGCAGAAGCTGCAAAAGCATATTTTATTTACACACCGTTGATAAAAGCAGCTTATAATTCTTTATTCTGATCTCAGTTTATTTAATCTCTTTCAATTTCTCCAGAAAAACAGATCTCGGGAATACTCTAGCGCATCCAGTGTCCTTGAATCTTTTCATCCCCTCTGTGTCTGCATGAGATCCAAAGCATACAACTTTATCTGGATATTTTTTGCAGAGTTCATAGCTCTCAGCGTGCTCCATGTCCAGGATCAGCAAATCAAATTCCTGCTCAGAATAAGACTGCAGAAATTTTATAGAATGGTTCGGAAGCGCTTTCTCTATCTCCGGAATAAAGAAAATGTCGCAGAGCAAACAAACTATTTTCATAATTTCAGCCTAATCCCAAACAACTTCAATCTCCCCAGACCTCTTTATGTTCTCATCTTTCGTAATAACTTTTGCTTTAAGATGTTTAGCTGTAGCCACGATAATCTGATCGTGTATTTCCTTTATTTTACTTTTAGTTAATAACTTTACTATCTCGAGATTAAAGCTGACAGATATAAAGTTATCAGAAGATTCTATTTTGTTAATAACCTCATCGAAATTAAGCTGGATTCTACTGTCTTTTATTAAATAGTAACATTCTGCCAAAACAATAGTTGGAATAAATATTACAACTTCGCCTCTTTCAGAAGATCTGAATACCTCATCAGCTTTAGAAGGTAGATTACCTAAAAGATATCTAACCAGTGCATGTGTGTCAGCTACAAACATTTTTAGACCTCTTTGATAATGATAATTTAGCTTTTTCCATAGACTCTTCTAATTCACTTTCTGGAACAATTAATTTTGCCATACCGCGGAGAGAAACAATATTTTTCGGTTTGATGGACGAAGCTACAAGTACCTTTAATTCATCAATCTCGCTTTCTATGCCATTAAGCTTGGTCATTATCTGATTTTCCATAGATATAATTACATCTCATATTTAAAAGACTTCATATCAGCCTTTCCCCTGTTTCTATATTAGTAATGTGTATCACATTCTTCGGGCACCCGTCTGCAGCGCGCTTGAAGGCCTCCAGATCCTTCTCATCAATTATTTTCTCAAACATCTGAGTTGCTTCATTGAATTCAGAACCACCTTTCATCTTCGCCTTTCCAGTCGGCTCAATCTCCCATTGGTCAGGCGACACAGCTGCGCAAGTTCCTGCTCCTATGCACTTTTTCCTGTAATATTCCACTTTGAATTTGACCATATCAGATCTCCCTGTATTTTTTGTATCTGTTAATAGGTAATTATAATCCCCCTAAAGATTTAATACCAGCCGGATATATACTATACATTAAGAAAATCCCCCTAAAGATTTAATACCAGCCGGATATATACTATACATTAAGAAAATCC
>CAYYYJ010000014.1:4210-24793 GCA_964476045.1 uncultured archaeon
CCCTAAAGATTTAATACCAGCCGGATATATATAATAAGGTAAAAAATATGAAGATAGCCTATCTTGTTTTAATCCTTTTAGCCTTTGTTGTAATTATCTCAGGTTGTGTGCAGCCACAACAGCCAAAAGCAAGTCCTCAAGCTTCTCTAGAACCATCTCCGCAAGCTTCCCCAGCAATCCAACAAAGCCCAGAGATCTTCCAGGAACCTGCTGAAACATGCACTGAGTTTAACCAACAATTCCAAACAAGCTACACTAAGGTATATCAGGAGGAGTGTACACTTAATTTTAACGGGATAACCTTGAGTACAAGTTCATATACATATCCAAACGCTAATTCTGCAACCTTCACTAACGGCTGTGTGGACAATGTAAAAACAGTATACAAATGCAATGCACAAACTGGCGGCAAATGTGTAACTACCTGTCCGCAAACATGTAGCAACAACCAATGCACTGAGATCCCTGGACAGGCAATCAAAACTGACCCAAAAGTTGCCTGCTCACAGAATTTCTGCCTGATTGCATGGAAAGACGCAACCCTCAAAAAGACAATAGGCCGTGTAACAGACATCTATGGGAAAACTCTTGTCGACAATATAGAAATACAATCGCTTCCTCTGACCACATCCTCTGACACAAAATCCTACCAAAAAACAGATATTACACTCGGAACAACAGCAACAGACATCTCAGTAAGCTCTGTGAATACATACAAAGCTCTTGATAAACAGACAAATGTAAAATCCAGCCAATGGGATCCCAGTACCAACACTTATGTTAGTATGGTAGGCCGTTTGCAACAAGCTGGTTATACGTGTACTAATGATAATATCTACGGTTACGGTGACTCTTACACGTGCACCGGCCTAAAAGACACCACAGACAGCCAAACATACTCCATCAACTTCCAAGGCCAGAAAACCGCAGTATCCTCTGGATATTCTGCAAAAGACTCTGCAAGGTCGCAAGATGATATAACAAAGAAATTTGTTAAGGTCTCGACAGACGGAACAACAGGCTTTGTTCAAGTTCAGGACACAGCTGGAAATAATATAGGCTCACAGATTTCGCTTGGCGCAGTCACTTCGCCTCCATCTGTCTCCAACATCCCGTTCACAAGTACCTACATGATCGCCTATCCAGCTTCTGATGGAGTTAAAGTAAAGATGATTGACACTTCAGACACAGCTCCAACAACAGTAGCCCCAGCAACCTTTTCCAAGCCAGAAGCAGGCACAGAAACAGCTGATTACTCTGTAATCGACACAGATGAAAAAACACCTATTGCAGATAAGGAAAGCCGATCTCGCGACATCCCTGTTGTCCTTGAACATAAAGACCAATGGAGCAAAAGGCTTAAAGGGACACTCCAGTTCACAAAAGGCGATGTTGACCTTTCAAGACTCATAATAGAAGCAGATGAAAAAACAACTGCAACCAACATTGCAGGCGTAAAAGGACTGGCAAACAAAATCCTTCTTATCCCGGACAACAACAATGATGCAGGTGTTCTGGTCTGCCCATCATTGAGCACACTAGCTGGAATGCAATTGGCTCTTGGTAAACTAAAAGCCAGCACTCAGCCGTGCTTAAATTCTCTTGTGTTCAATGGACAACTCCCTGAAACAAAAAAAGACACAGCAGGAAATGATATAACAGTTAAAGTAGCTCCGCAGTCAAACCCAAATTTTGCCAACTGGAATTTCGATGAACTTAAAACAGGGAACGTTATCCAAGCGTCAGAAGTCAGGCCCGGCGGAGTGTCAGCAGCTGCAACAACCACAACTACAACAGGATCGTCTTCAACTACATCTACAACCTTGCCTTCTGGTCTCGTCGGAAGATGGGAACTCGACGAAGTCTCAGGCACAACAGCTTCTGATTCTTCAGGAAATAACAATGCAGGATCCCTAGCAGGCAGTCCACAGCGGGTTAGCGGGCATTCAGGCAGTGCCCTAAGCTTCTCCTCTAATGTCCGCAATTATGTAAACATCCCTTCTATACCAGCACTAAGCCCGGCAAACCAAATCTCAGTTGAGATGTGGGTCAAGCCAGCCAACCAATTCACAGAGCAAAAATATCCCCTCTGGAAGGCAAATTCCTATGGAATTTCAATTGGCGACATAAGCGGTGGAAACCTAAACAAGCCGGGTTTTTATCTATTGCAGGGCGGGTCATGGAAAAGCGTAATGTCTACTGACGCATTCACAGACACAAACTGGCATCACATAGTAGGGACTTATGATGGATCCAAGATCACAATATATGTAGACGGCATCGCCAAAGCAACTTCACTATCAACAGGAACAATAGACTCATCAGCATACAATTTAGGAATAGGTAACTACGTTCAGTTACCAGGAGTTCCAGAACCCACAAGCAACTATTTCGGCGGCCTGATAGATGGGGTTAGAATTTACAGCAAAGGGCTTTCTGCCACCGAAGTTCAAGGCCTTTACAGTTCCCAACCGACATCTGCCCCAACTCCAGTTACCACATCCTCCGCTCCCTCAGGAACAGTTTCAGGCTCGGCAACCCTTGTTGATGTCACTACTGGAATTTCTGTAAACGACAGATTTAAAACAGGAAAAGGCATGCAGTTTGATGGGCTTGGCACATTTGTGACTTTCCCTGACACTGAAAAATCAGGAGTTCTAGACCAGACGAGTGCAATAACTATTTCTTCCTGGATATTTGTTGATGCACTGAATGTTGGTGGAACAACAGGAAGCCAAATGATATTAAGGAAGCTGCCAGCATCAGGCACAGGCGATCCACTAGCACTTTATGATATCCAACTCCATCAAGATACCAAGAAAATAGGATGCGGCCTTTCTTCAGGATATCCTGGAACCTATAAAGAAGCTTTCTCAGACAATCCAATCACAACAAAGGCGTGGACTCTAGTTACTTGTAGATGGGACGGAACAGACATAAGATTATATATCAACGGAGTGGCTCAGGGAACCTCTGTAGCTTTTGCAGGTCCGATAGGAAAAAGCAATAAAGAGCTTGTAATCGGTGGCCTAGCTCAATCAAAAAGCAACTTTGCAGGCATAATAGATGATGTGTTTATTTATGGCAAAGCATTAACAGCTGGTGACATAAGCAAATTGTACGCGGATTATAGCGGCGAGATCACAAAGCTCCTGAACCCACCTCCAGAACCTTTGTTCTATGAGATCTCTGGACTCACAGGAAGCGGCGCAATACTCTTAGGTGATCTGTCAGCTTCGCCGACTCCAACAGCCACACCAACTCCATCCCCAAGTCCAACTAAAAAACAATCCGCTCTCTCGGTAAGCACAACAGCCTGGTCATCATCAGCTAAAGATGTTGTTTTAAAAGCGTCTTATACAACAACGCAGCCACAAGCAACTCCAACGCCAACCCCTTCGACAGTAATATTCACAAATGATATTCAACACCCTACGTACATATTCAAAGATAGTTCAGGCACTCTAGCCCCTAATGTTGGTGGAATACAAGAGCTCAGAGTGAAGAAAGGCGATACAGTAAGAATAAGGTCAACAATAGTTGCTACAGAATCCATGCACAAGCATGGCATTAAGATCGGAGCGCCTTACAATATTGATCAGGAAATAACTTCTTCCTCATCGTCTTCCCCAACAGAAATCAGTTTTGTAGCAAGCACTCTGGGAACTTTCGATATAACATGTGCCACATGCGATAGTGGTTCACTAGGGCAGCATACTTTCATGAAAGCTAAATTGGTTGTATCTGATCCTGTATCCGGATCCCCGGCAGCATCTGAATCTTTAATTTCAGGAGCAACCTGCAAAGTAGGATATTCAGATGAGGCTCCAATAGAACGTCAAATGGCCCCAGACACATCTCAATACTCATACTCCAGAACATTCCAGAGCACGCCTTCAGGGATTACAGCTACAGTTACATGCAGCCATCCAGACTACTATGGCCAGACACAGATCGTAAACCTTGCTACAGGTGCTGTTACTACACCAACACCAGCTCCATCCACAAGTCCAGCACCTTTATCTTCACCTTCAAGCAGCCCTTCCGGGAACGTTCTTCAGTCACCTCCTAAAGTCAGATTAACTTTGCCAAAAGATGACAGCGTCGTTGGAAACAAGCCAACTTTTGTATGCACAGCTGATGGCCTGGATATAAAAGAAATTTCCCTATACACAGACATCTCAGGGTCCTGGAAAAAGGAGGAGAAGAAACTAGTCACAGACTCTCCAGCAACAGTCCAGTTCAAAAAAGAAAACGTCGCGGAAGGGACATACAAATGGAATTGCGAAGCAAAAACAGCTTCAGGTTCTGTTTATTTTGCAGATGATAACAGGTCTTTTGAAGTAAAGCTAACAACTTCACCAGCTCCTGTAGTAGACTGTAATTCATCTAATGACTGCGGTCTATGGGGACCTTCTACATGCCCACAGACAGGCTTGCAGACAAGAACATGCAAAAATTCAGTTGATTGCGGGTATGCTCTAAGCAGATCATGTATTTATCCAGGCGGGCCAGTCCCAAGCCCTTCTCCATCCGCGTCCGTGCAATCAGATGCATCCAGTGGACAAAAAACAGATAAAGGCGGGGATGTCATTCCAATAGTCCTTGGAGTGGTTATAGCTATAGGCGCTGGAGGCGGAATACTCTTCGTAATTAAAAGAAGACAGGGCGAGGGCGGAGAAGCTTTCTGGAAATCGGGAAAAGAAAGCAAAGAGTAATATAGATTCATGGTTAAGGCGGAGCTAGTTTTATATTCTCCTTTAAATCCCAGATCTCAATAACACTCACGGGACATACTTTCGCTGACTCTATTATTCTCTGCATTGAATCCTCGTCTTTTACTTCCATGATCTTTGTAAATTTCCCGTTCTCTTTAGAAGACTCTGTGAGATTGGCTTTCCCATCGTCTTTGTCTATTATCCAGTCTATTGGATTTATTGCAGCGCATGCAGCAGCTCCTATGCAGCCTTGCCTATCGTATACAATTTTTATCTTTCTCGGAAATTCTATTGGCATAAAATCAGTAAACTAAACTTCTTTCCTAAAAAGTTTATGGCGCGATCCTTTTCCCAGTCTCCATATCAATAACCGCAATCACTTTTGGCGTGCATGTCTTTGCAGCATTTAAGATCAAGTGAGGCGAGTCAGTTTCTATTTCTTTCACAAAAGTCCCTTTTGCCGGTCCAGTTAAAGCTTTCCCGTCTTTCAGGTCGCCTTTGAACTCTTCATCCAAAGTAAAGTTGTAAGGGTCTGATAAAGCGCAATGTCCAGAAGCGATGCATCCATTTTTGTTGTAAATAATTTTTAACTTGAATTTCTTCTTTACTGTCCTGTCATGCTCATAAGCGACATCATAATCTGTTCTGGTTGTGTCGCCTTTTACTGGGGCTAATGGTGATTTCTTAGCCTCTTGAATTACTGGTTTATTTTCCTCTGCCATACACAAATTAATACTCCTTTTTCACTTGTTTTGCTATTTCGTCTACAGATCCGCTTATTTTGTCGTATTTAACAGCCATTGCAGAGAAGTTTTTGTTGATATCCGAGTTCATTAAATCTAGTTTTTTCCCTAACTCATTTTTACTTTCTCTCAGTTCGTTCTTAAGTTCATTTCTTGTCTCCCTCAACTCGCTTTTAAGTTCATTTCTTGTCTCCCTCAACTCGCTTTTAAGTTCATTTTTCGTGTCTATGAGTCCATTTTTAAGTTCATTCTTAGTGTCTCTCAGCTCGTTTTTAGTCTCTCTGAGATATCTTGCTGCAAGATCCATCCTTTCATAGATGGCTGCTGTCATGTCTTCTTCTCTAATAATACTAAAATCTTTAAATTCGTTGGTGGATTCAGAATATGAAACCTTAACGTCTTTCACTATTATAGGATATTCTTTTATGTTTATCTTCTGGAGAAAATTTTCTATGGATTTTTTATCCCCTTCGCATAATACATGGACAGTTTTGTTCTCCAGGTTTTTTACTAAACCTGTCAAATTTAGAGCTATAGCAATCTCCTGTATGAGATCCCTATATCCAGCTTTCTGGACATAACCAGAAATTATGATTTCCGCTCTGACGTGGTTTTCCATATTTTAATTAACTGTCTTGGCGCACTAATAAATTAAACTTTTCCTTTTTTAAGGTAGAATCCTCTCGCAACCATTTCTTTGTAAACTTCCTGCGCATCTGGTGTCAGTCCAGCCTTTAGCTTTCCGTCAGCCTCTTCAACTGTCACTAATCCGAGAGACGCGAGGTTTTTGAGGGCCTTTATATCTTTCTCTTCAGAAGTCTCGTACTTCTTTTCCCCTTTCATCTTGTCAAGCCAATGGGATATCCTGTCCAGTGTTCTGTGCGCCTCTGACTGTGGCATCATATCTTTCAAGACGTTGTCTAGCTGGCGAAGATTCATACTAGATATAGAATAGTGGATTTTAAATATCTGAGTAAGTTCCTCTACAGGCTATCCAGAGAGCGAAGGTTTTTGGAAATATCTAAGAAAAATTCTGACTGGTCGAGGTCTAGACGATACTGATCTGTTTATTGATCAAGAAAAGGCGAGAAAGGTAAATAAAAATTGGAGCAAGGTCCTATAAAGAGAGTTCTCAGCATAGGGTGCGCAAGCGGGGAAGAGCCATATTCTATTGTAATGGTCGCTAGAGAATGCCGCAGGAATGACCTGGAAATAGTTGGTGTAGATGTAGTTCCAGAGAACATAGAATATGCAATACAAGCAGTTTATCCTGTTACCTCTTCCAAATCAGATCTCGAGAAAGGTGATATAGAGGCCTTCCTTTCAACTATTCCAATCAAGTTCAGAGATTATTTTTCACCGCAAGAAGGAAAATGGAAGCTAGCAGACGAAGTGCGAAATATGGTCGAATTTGAGGTTCAGGATATAAGAACAATGGATATAGCTGGACTTCAGCCAGATCTAATTGTTTGCAGATACCTTCTAGAGCATTTGGATCATACAGCTGAATTTGAACTACGAAAAAGGTTTGTTGAGTCTGCTAGAGTAGTTCTTATTGATACAGATACTGTTTTATCAGCCTGAACTTAACGCCGTTAACTATATAAACCCGCCTTAACAATGATAAGTATACTTTTAATGTTTATTAAAAGTTTCAAGTGGCTTAACTTTTTGGTTAAGCTTTTTCATCAGAAAAAGGTTATGATCCATAAACTCCCCCAGGAAATCTCCACGTGGTATATTATCCCAGCCATCAGGCGCGAATTTGTCAAAGAAATGATCTCCCAAGGCCTCTCGCAGAAAAAGGCAGCTGACAAACTGGGGCTCACAGAAGCTGCAGTCTCCAATTACATGAAAGACAAAAGGGCCTCGCAGGTGAAATTGAATGACCACATAAAAGAAATGATCAAAGGCAGTGTAATAAACATCTTGTCTAAACAAAGCGATGTTTTCACAGAAGTCTATTCTGTTGTAAAAGAGTCCGAAAAAGATTTCACTGTCTGCCAAATTCATGCAGTTTATGATGAGATCCCTGAGGGATGCAGCATATGCTTTGACAAAAAGGAGGAGTTAGTTCAAATAAAAAAATAATTATGGAACAAGACTTAAGTTTACAGACAAGAGAAATGTTTGACCAAAAAGCCGACATAAAATATTCGTACACTTCAGAGCCAGGCTTAACAGAAGAAGTAGTGAGAAAAATTTCTGCAGATAAAAACGAGCCAGCCTGGATGCTCGAGAAAAGGCTAAAGTCTTTAGAAATCTTCCATAAACTCCCTATGCCTTCATGGGGGCCTGACATCTCCAAGCTTGATCTAAATTCTATAATCTACTATGCAAATCCAGAATCGATGAAAAATGCAAGAAATTGGGATTCCCTCCCCCCTGAAATAAGGAATACTTTTGAGAAATTAGGCATACCTGAAGCTGAGCGTACCCACTTCGCAGGCGCTGGAGCGCAGATGGAATCGATGACAGTATACCACAACCTGAAAAAGAAGTGGGAAGATAAAGGGGTTATTTTCCTCGACATGGATGAAGCTCTTGAAAAATACCCAGATCTAGTAAAACCTTATTTCATGACTCAGTGCGTTTCCCCAGCTCTCCACAAATTTGCAGCTTTGCATGGAGCTGTCTGGTCTGGCGGAACATTCCTTTACGTCCCAGAAAACGTGAAGGTTGACATGCCTCTGCAAGCTTACTTCAGGATGAACGCAGAGAAAATGGGACAGTTTGAACACACTTTGATGATTGTAGAAAAAGGCGCGCATGCCGCGTACGTGGAGGGCTGTTCCGCTCCTTTATATAGCCAGAATTCCCTGCACGCCGGATGTGTGGAAATCTTTGTAAAAGATGGCGCGCGTTTCCGATACTCATCAGTCGAGAACTGGTCAAAAAACACATACAACCTTAACACAAAAAGGGCCATAGCAGATAAAAATTCTATAATGGAATGGATTGGTTCAAATGTCGGCAGCGGAATCACAATGCTTTACCCTTGTACAGTCCTCCGTGGCGAAAATTCCCGCGCAGACCATCTGGCAATAGCTTTCGCAGCTTCAGGCCAAAACCAGGATACAGGAGCCAAAGTTTATCATCTTGCTCCAAACACCTCGTCCACAATAAAATCAAAGTCCATCAGTATCGGTTCAGGCGTGACATCATACAGGGGTCTAGTCCAGATAGCAAAAGGAGCTGTAGGCGCAAAGTCCAGTATAAATTGCGACGCTTTGTTGAAAGACGAGAACTCAAAATCAAACACTTTCCCTTGTATGAAAATAAGCGAAGACAAAGTAGATGTTGCCCATGAAGCGACAGTGGGGAAGATCTCAACCGACCAAATATTCTATTTAATGTCCAGAGGCCTTAGCCAAGAGCAGGCAACCCAGATGATTGTTTCCGGTTTTATCGAGCCGATTGTGAAAGAACTGCCTTTAGAATATGCAGTCGAGATGAACAGGCTGATCCAGCTAGAGATGATTGGCTCTATAGGCTGAAGTCTTATTTTCTAATTATGCTAGCTCAAACTACTCAAAATATTACACGAGAAATTGTGGAAGAGATATCTAGACAAAGGAGAGAGCCAAAATGGCTTTTAGAAAAAAGATTATCAGCTTTTTCAGAATTCGAGCGGCTTGATCTCCCAGCATTTTCTTATGGTATGGGAATAAGCTTGGATACATCGGAGTTGAATTTAAACGAAATAGACATAGAGGTTTTGCAGCCAGAAAAAATAAATACAGTATCCCACGAAAACCTCATAGTAAAAGATTTGCACGAGGCTCTGAAAACTCATGGGCCTCTTATCGAAAAGCACTTATTCACATCAAAACCCTCAAACAAAATCCATGCACTGTGTCAGGCTATTTTCACGCGAGGCCTTCTAATCCAGATACCTAAAGGAAGTGAGATCAGTCTCCCTCTCCAGATTATTTCCACCCTCAAACAAAAGTTTCTCGCCGAAACAATCCTGATCATAGCAGAGCCTTTCAGCAAAGCCAGTTTCATAGAAACAGAAAATTCTGAATTTGAATCAAAATCTTACAGAGTCCAAAACGTCGAAATCTTCCTGAAAGAGTCGTCAAAAGTCGGCTTTGCTTCAATACAAAACAACCAAGAAAATGTCTTTAGCTTCTCTTCAAGGACCTCCTACTCTGAAAAAGACTCTTCAATCGACTGGAACATATGCGATCTTGGGGGAAGTTTAGTAAAATCCGATGTAACATCCAATCTAATCGGCCAAGGCGCATCTTCCAAAAGTATAGGAGTATTCTTAGGAAAAGAAAACCAGCAGTTCGATTTCTCTGTCAGTTCCATACATCATGCTCAGAACACATCCTCTGAGATGCTAACAAAAGGAGCACTACTAGGAAAATCGAAAACAGTGTATAATGGCCTGATAAAAATAACTCCAACTGGAATCAAATCTTCCGGGTACCAAAAAGCAGATGTCCTTTTGCTCAGCCCTGATGCAGCTGCATCTCCAATACCAAATCTAGAGATAGAAACAAACGATGTCAAGAAATGCACACATGGAGCAACTGTTGGCCAAGTCGATAAAGAAAAACTATTTTACTTGATGTCGCGTGGACTCTCAGAAAAAGAAGCTGAGAAGCAGATAGTCTATGGTATGATAGATCCTGCTATCCAAAAAATTAAAATAGATAGTGTTCAGGATCATCTGAGAAAAATAATTGAGAGTAAACTAAATTAATATGGCAAATATAGATTTCCAGAAACTGAAAGAGGATTTCCCTATACTGAAGAGAAGAATTAATGGCAAAAATCTTGTTTATCTGGATTCCGCAGCGACCTCTCAGAAGCCAAAGCAGGTAATAGGCTGCATAAAAAATTATTACGAGAATTACAATTCAAACATACACAGAGGCATCCACAAGCTCAGCGAAGAAGCGACAGATGCTTTTGAAAAGTCGCGCGAGAAAGTTGCCAAATTTATAAATGCAAAACCCGAACAAATTATTTTTACAAAAAATGCAACAGAGAGTATAAACCTAGTTGCTTATAGTTATGGTTTAAACAATATTAAAAAATCAGACGAAATCCTGACAACAGTCATGGAGCATCATTCAAACTTCCTTCCATGGCAGATGGTGAGCCAAAGGACTGGATGCAAATTAAATATAGCTGATATAAAAAAGAGCGGAGAGTTAGATCTGAAAAATTTCCAGTCCCTCTTAACCAAAAAAACAAAACTGGTTTCACTAACGCATGCCTCTAATGTTCTAGGCACAATAAACCCAGTAAAGCAGTTATCTAAAATAGTAAAAGAAAACAATTCCATTTTCTCAGTCGATGGGGCGCAGGCAGCTCCCCATATCCCAGTGGATGTCGAAGATATCGGATGCGATTTCTATTCTTTCTCCTCGCACAAAATGCTTGGACCTACAGGAGTCGGCGTTCTCTATGCAAAAAACCCAGATCAACTGGACCAATTTTTAGTTGGAGGCGGAACAATAAAAGATGTCTATACAAATAAAGAAGCTCTCTGGCAAGACCCGCCATGGAGGTTTGAGGCTGGTACTCCAGATATCTCAGGCGTCATAGCTTTAGGCGCTGCCATTGATTATCTTAACAAAATCGGAATGGACAGAATACGGGAGCATGAAAAGAAAATAACGAAACATGCTTTACAAAAATTGTCTGAAGTAAAGGGCATAGAAATTTACGGGCCTACTGACACGGAAATCAGAGCCGGAGTCATCGCATTCAATATAAAAGGAATCCATCCGCATGATGCGGCTGCAATATTGGATAATGAAGGGATAGCTGTGCGTCCAGGCCACGCCTGCTGCAAGCCTCTGATGGAGAGGTTAGGAATACTTGCAATGACTCGCGCAAGTTTTTATATCTACAACTCAGACGAAGATGTAGATGCTTTGATAGCAGGCTTAGAAAAAGTAAATAAAGTCTTTAGGAAATAAGATATGACCAATGACATGTTCGCCGAAAACATAATGGATCATTACAATACCCCCAGGAATCAGGGCGAGATAAAAAACCCTGATATTAAACAAAAAGGCCTGAACCCTTTTTGCGGAGACCAGATTGAGATCACAGTAAAATTAAACCCGAAAAAAGAAATTCAGGAAATAAAATTTACTGGAAAGGGCTGTTCGATCAGCCAAGCTTCAGCTTCCATGCTTACTGAGCTCATTGCAGGCAAGAGTATAGATCAGGTCAAAACCCTCACTAAAGAAGATATCCTTGATTTGCTGAATATCCCGATCGGCCCTGTTAGGATGAAATGCGCTTTATTGGGCTTGGACACAGTACAAGAGGGTATTAAGCTTTATCAGAGCAAAAAATTATGACAACTTTAACAATAAAAGACCTCTATGTAAGCGTAGACGGAATCCAAATACTCAAAGGAATCAACCTCGAAATAAAATCAGGGGAAGTAAACACAATAATGGGACCGAATGGTTCAGGAAAATCAACTTTAGCTTACGCTCTAATGGGCCACCCTAAATACAAAATAGAAAAAGGGCAGATCCTTCTGGACGGTGAAGATATAACCTCCCTTTCACCAGACAAGAGAGCGAGAAAAGGGCTTTTCTTATCTTTCCAATACCCACAGGAAGTTTCTGGCGTCACCCTAGCCAACTTCATCCGCACAGCTGTGAATTCCCAAAAAGAAAAACCGATTCCGGTCATGGATTTCAAAAAAATGATGGATGAGAAGCTCGCTCTGCTTCAAATAGACCCTGCTTTTGGAAAGAGATATCTGAATGAAGGATTCTCTGGCGGAGAAAAAAAGCGTGCTGAGATTCTACAGCTTGCGATGCTCCAGCCAAAGATAGCGATACTTGATGAAACAGATTCCGGCACAGACGTCGACGCTCTGAAAATAATTTCTAATGGAATAAATATAGCAGCAAAACAGCAGAAGATGGGTATCCTTCTAATCACGCATTACGACAGGATTTTGCAGTATATTAAAACAGACAAAGTCCATATTCTAGTAGACGGGAGAATAGTTAAAACAGGCGGCCCAGAGTTAGCAGGCCATATAGATGAAACTGGGTATGGAATGGTGAAAGCCAAATGAAAAGTGAATGGAGAATAATATTGTTGGTTTTATTTGCCGCATTCATAACAAGAGCTTTATTGTTCCCAATGCCAGGGTACAAGATAGATACCAACGATTTTGTTTCATGGATGAACACTGCGCGGGAACATGGGGTGTCAGATTTCTATCAAAAAACTTGGTCAGATTATCCACCAATGAATGTTTACCTGTTCTGGGCGTTGGGGAACATAAGCCAGGGAAACGAAATTATAGTATTAAAGATTACCTCTGTGTTATTTGATCTAGCCGCAGGAGTGCTCATTTTTTATATTCTCAGGGAAAAACTCAGATTCAAAAAATCGTTCACAGCATTCCTATTTTATGTATTTAACCCGGCCACAATTTTTAACACAGCCATTTGGGGCCAACTTGACTCAATTTATGCGTTTTTCCTTCTCCTATCCATCTATTTCTTGGCCGAAAAGAAAGTAAATTTTTCCGCTATTGCATTTGCGGTGTCCATACTATTAAAACCACAGGCCGTATTCTTGACCCCGATGATATTTTTTATTTTATTCAAGGACCATCATCTGAAAGGCATCAGAAATTTCTGCCTAGTAGGCTTGATTATTCTGATAATCACAATAACGCCTTTCAAAACAGACAATCATATAAATTTCCTGCAGGAAAGGTACTTTAATGGATATAGCTATTACGCTTACACATCAATCAACGCATATAATATTTGGGCTTTTTCAGGATTCTGGAAACCAGATACAACACCAATAAATTATAATCTTATAGGCTGGCTTCTTTTCGGTGCTTTCAACCTTTTCCTGTTCTATAAAATGAATAAATCATATAAGAATTTGAACAGGCTGAATATTTATTTATTTTCATCCTTTATTATTTTGGCATCTTTCATGCTTTTAACACGCATGCATGAACGTTATATGCTCCCTGTTTTTGCGTTCATGGTTTTCGGTATTGCCTATAAAGAGATTAAATTATCATATATCATACTGGCTTTCACAAGCTTTTTTAATCTCTGGTATGTGCTCGATTTTTTAAACAGGGACGCTTTTATTGCTGCGACAGACCCAACACTTTTGGTAATTCCTGCGATAAACTGTATTATATTTGTTGCCACATCCCTCTTTATTTACAGAGGCAATTTTTTCAGAAAGCCCATTGGCCGATAATAAATACGCCTAGAAAAACAGCATATGACAAGATCATTCCAAAAACCAATATGGAGTCTATTTTTTTATTGTGTTTTGATCCGATAAGGATAAATATGGGGAAGAAAGCAAGCGTATAACGCGGTATGCTCATCCAGAAAGAAGTTGAAGTTATAAACAGCCACATAGTCAGCATATATATCCCATAGGAAAGTCTCTGCCTGAAAATAGAATAAACAGAAGCTGCGAGACCTATAAGCGCAAAGACTATTTCTGCAGCCCCTATCATAAGCCATTCATTCAGCGGCCTCCACCAGATGCTATTTAGTGCCTCCAAAAAACCTGCCCAAGGGAAAGCGAAGGTTTTGTACCAGTGGGTTTTTAATACAGCCAGGAAATGGAATGGATCCCCAAAAGTTATATAATTTACAATAAGATACGAAAAAAACCCTGCAGGTATAATTCCAAGCCAGGCAATCTTCCTATCAACGCTCTTCAGCCTAAATTTCTTTTGGATCATGTATTCAATGATTAAAGCAGGCAGAAGAACAAGGCCAACAATTCTCGTTGCTGCTGCAAGCATGCCAAATATTCCAGAAAAAGCCCATTTCTGTTTTCTTGCATAATAAAAACTGCCTATTGTTAATGCGAGAAAAAGGCTTTCAGTATACACTGCGTGTAGGAAATAAGCTGTTGGAAAAATTGAAAAGTATAACACAGTCTTTAAGGGGCTTTTTTTGTTTTTTCTCCTATTATCTAGCATAGCTAATTTGTACAGAAAGAGAGCTGCAATGGCATAAAACAGATTAGAAGCGACAAGCCCGGATAAGATATAATTTCCAACCAAAAAGGAGAAAAGTTTTATTGCAAACGGGTATAGCGGGAAGAAAACTATAAACAAGCTGCTCTCACCTTCTTTTTGATAGCCGTTTTCTGCAATATCAAGATAGTGTGGCGTATCCCATCTGTTCCAGCCCTCAAGGACATTTGATTTTTCCTGTAAAATTAAAACCAGGGAAGAGAAAAGAAGTGTAAGAATTATCGAACTTAATAAAATAAAAAAGAGTTTCCTATCCATAATATTTTTGAAGTGTTTTGTTCTCAGAGTATGCATAAAAATAAGAAGAGAAAATCCCATGCCTCTAATTTCTCCAGGGCCTTGTAAACTTTAGCCTCAGAAGTCCTTTAAAATCTTCCCAGGACGTCTTAAGTATTTTCACAGTAGTCCCAGGGTCGTCAACCCATTTGACAGGGACAGATTTGATTTTGTAGCCCATTTTCTCGCCTATTATCAGCATTTCTGTGTCAAAAAACCAGTTATTATCTTTTATTTTAGGCAGGATTTTTTTTGCTGTATTCGTTTTTACTGCCTTGAACCCGCATTGGGCATCATTGAAAGATGTGAAAAAGAACAATTTTATCATTGTAGCATACCCACGAGAGAATATTTCCCTTAATAGAGGTCTTTTCTGGACTACCGAATCTCTCATTAATCTCGAACCTATTGCTATATCAGATCCGTTCCCTATCGCATTTATTAACTCAGGAAAATGTTTTAGGTCAGTTGACAAATCTATATCCATATAAGCAACAACATCCGAGTCGCTAGTCAACCAAGCCTTTTTTAATGCCCTTCCCCTGCCTTTTTGGACCAACCTGATATACCTGATCTTATTGTTTTTTTCAGATAATCTTTTGCCTATTTCAGGGGTCCTGTCAGTCGATGCATTATCGACTATAACAATCTTAAAGTCCTTGTAGAGTTTTTTAAGAAAATTAAAAAGCTTCAGCGCATTCTTTTCAAGGCATACCTCTTCATTGTAAACAGGCAACGCAACCTCAATTTTCATATGACTATATATTTGATTATATCTAATAATAAAGATGGATTTCAAAAGTTTTATATCCAGATATATACTTCTTTTCTTGATTATAGTCTCATTTTTCATGAATTTCTGGAATCTGAACAGCCCAGATCAAGTGGTTTTCGATGAAGTGCATTATGGGAAAACTGTGAATTCTTATTTTAAGGGCCAGGACCATTTCGATGGGCACCCGCCATTAGCTAAACTTCTTATCTCGCTTGGCGGTTTGGTAGGCGGTTACAGATCTACAGAATTTGCTTACAACAATATAGGCGATAAATTTCCTGACGCAACAACAGTAAGCCTCAGGTATATGCCTGCTTTTTTTGGCGCCCTGCTGCCTGTTTTAGTGTACCTTATACTTAGAAAATTGGGAGCTTCAAAAATAATGTCTTCATTGGGGTTTTTGCTTATTGTTTTTGATAATGCCATTCTTGTCCAGTCCAGATTCATTTTAATCGATGTTTTTCTTTTGTTTTTCGGCCTTCTCGGAATTTTATTATTCATATTAGGCAAACAGGCGAAAAACAAAAAGCTTCTCTTCTTCATGTTATCTGGCCTATCTCTGGGTGCGTCTGTAGCAGTCAAATGGACAGCTTTGGTATTCTGGCTCGTTGTTGCTGTTCTAGCCTTCGTGGAACCGGTCAAAGCAGCTCTAAAAACAGGTATTTCTAAGCCTTTTTTAAAATCCGTCTCTGCCTTCTTTGTCGCCTTTCTTATATTACCACTAATTATATATGCTGCAATATTTGCTGTGCATTTCCAATTGCAATCGTTTTCAGGCGACGGAGACGCATTCATGAGCGATAGGTTCAAAAGCACGCTTATAAACAGCACGTTTTACACACCAAATAACCAAGTCAGTTTCCTTGATAAATTTACAGAACTGAATTGGGTCATGTGGTCTTCCAATGTTGCGAATCTTTTGTCTCCACACTCCTATTCCAGCACGTGGTACAACATGCCTTTCATGTACAGATCGATCTACTATTGGACTAAAACAACCGATTCGGGCATCGAAAGAATATATTTTATAGGAAACCCTGTTATTTGGTGGAGTGTATTAGCTGTCATGATAACATCAACCTGCTTTTTAATCAAAAAGATTATAACTTCATTTTATCGAAAGAAAAAAAGAAAATTCCCGGAATTCTATATGCTATTTGTCTTCGGTTTCTGGTTTAACATCCTGTTTTTTATCTTAATAAAACGCGTCATTTTCTTATACCACTACCTGCCATCCCTTATCTTTGGCATCCTGCTTTTATGCCTGACTTCAGAAAAATATTTTGTTAAAAAAGAAAGGCCAACAAAATATTTCTGGGTTTTCATAGCAAGCGTAGTCATTGTTTTCCTGTTCTTTAGCCCATTGACCTTTGGTTGGCCTCTTGATGCGGCTTCGTATAACCTGAGAAATTGGCTTCCAAGTTGGATATGATTTAAAGTTCCACGAAAAATAAATCTAGAGATGCGGAAATTGCAGAAATCTGGTTAGCCCATCTGATCCTCTGCAAAAGTAAAAAAGCCTAAAAGTTAAACTCTTAGAATATGTGTTTAGATTAACCAAACAAGCCTGATAGGCCTGCTGCCGCATCTTCCGCCTTCTTGCCTTCATCCTCTTTCTTCTCTTCCTTCTTTTCAGCTGGTGTCGACACGCTCGCAGGAGCTGCTGAAACTACAGCTTGTTTCATTGCTTCGTCTATGTTAACTCCTTGTAGACTTGCAACCAAAGCTTTGACTTGTGCATGGTCTGGTTTTTCGCCTGTAGCTTCTACAACTTTTGCAACACTTGCTTCTGAAAGCTCTTTTCCAGCCGAGTGGAGCAACAGCACGCCATATATGTAGTTCATAATTATTAATTCCAGCCTTTCGTTTTATTTAACTTCAGCCTTTATATGCGGAAACCTGTGGTTCCCGCCCCTCCCTTATATTTACACGTTAAATCTTTATATGCTTTTGTACAGCTTCTGCTTCTGCATGCGCTTTAGCCAGTATGTGAGGCAACGTTTCCTTTGTCATATATCCTGCTTTAACTGCTAACGAGAAGGCTTCTCTGTGGCTCTTTGATAAGAATACTTTGATATTTTCTTTTGTGTAATAGTTCAGTTTTACCGATAGGTTCAATCCGTATACAAATCCTGCTTTTAAATCCTCTAAGTATTTTTCTTGAGGCACAAATAAAATTGCTTTATCATATATAGTCCCATTATCCCATACAGCCAGCAGATCCAACCCTATTTCCATTGGCTCTATAGATAATTTAGATAGAACATCAGCAACTTCTTTGCGTATAGGCTGGCCCTCTCTAACTATTATAGAATCTTTTTTGACAGCGACTTTGCCTGCCTCAACTCCGACAGTCAGGCCGACCTTTTGCAGTTCGCCGATAGCAGGTCCAGCTGGCAGCGGTGTAGGGCCTGCAGGTATCATGATATCATAAGGCGCTATATCCCCAGTCTTAGCTGGAGCCTTTGATTTAGCAGCGCTGAGCAATCTCGCAAGTTCGAATGGGTTGGATTTGCTGAAAAGGAAAGCTGGCTGTTCTCTGAGATATGCTTGTAAATCCTTGATGCCATTTCTTTTAGCTTCACTAAGGACACGCTCCAGAAGTTTTTTCTTGAGCATTTTTATTTTGGCTTTGCCCTTCATTTTTTCTTTTATGAAATGCAATTGCCTTCCAGGAAGCTTGTGCATGTTAAGGATCCCTACAACTGGATATTCCTCTATTAGGGTTCCTACTTCCTTCACTGTTTGGATTTTTTGTTGGGATACCATAGTAATCTGATTGTCCCTATAGCTTCATTTGTAATTTTACTGCAGGACCCATTGTGAGTTTGAGGTAAATGGACTTTATGCTGTTCTTTCCTTTAGGCAGCTTCTCTTTCACAAAGCTTACAAGAGAGTTTATATTGTTTGCAACTTGCTCATCGCTTAATTTATCTGTTCCAACTGGAATGTGCAGAACTGGAGTTGTCGTAGCCTTTATCCTGACAGTCTTCTTTGCATTATCTACAAAAGCCTTGATATTTGCATTAGGCGGAAGAGGTTTTGGCAGTTTCCCTTTCGGGCCCATTGCCTGACCTAGTGTCTTGCCTATCAGAGGCATCAGAGAGATTTCGCCAAAGAACCATTCATTCTCTTCAACTAAAGCTTTTAATCTTTTGGCATCTTTAGCAAGCTCGTCTATCTCTTCCTTTCTCACAACAACATCAGCAGCTTCTTTTGCTTTAACTGCCATAGAATCAGCAATGACTGCGATTTTGACATCTTTCCCCCGCCCTTCAGGAAGCAGGAATTCTAGATTGACCCTGTTGTCAGGCTTCTTCAGATCCAGCCCTTTAAGATTAATGCAAAGGTCCCATGTCTGTAAAAATTTTCTCTTCTCAGCTTTTTCCCTAGCTTCCTTTATTTGAACAAGCAGATTATCTTCAGCCATATCATCAGCCCTTTTCCGGGAGCGTTAGAGGATTGAAACCGATCTTCAGAGGGTTGAAGTTGATTTCCTTTCCAATTGGTCTGAAATCAACTTCGTGTCTTTTAGGATCGGTTTCCGTTCTTCTCAACTTCCACAAAAGGGTTGAGATCCCAAAAGTGCAATTGACTCCTGCGGAGTTTACACTATTCGAAGGAGAAACTTTAGAACCAGATCTTCCACAATTACGAGCAGAGATCTTTCAGGTTCGCTCTCCTACCGAAGTAGTTATTCTAGATCTTGCAACTGAAGGTATATAAGCTTTAGATTTAACTGATCTGTAAAGTAAACGCCGCCTATAATCGTTGATGGCAGTAGAATTTCTCTTTCTGAAAGTTAACGCCTGTTTCCATCTGCAGCCCTTGCCCAAAGATATGTTTAAGACGAGGCGTTAAATAAACAACTGAACAGAACAAAGAGAAATTCTAAGAGATGTTAGGCGTCCTGAACGAAGTGAAAGCCCGCAGGGCATGGCAAAATTACGATGTAATTTTGAGTTGCGAGGCGGCACAAAAACCGATATATTTAAAATATCAATTATAATTACTAAAATTATGACAAATGAACTAGTCAACTTATTAAAGCAACTCGATATAATTTGTCGGGAACCTGTAAATCTGAAAAATGCTGGATATTCTGATTTTTATGTAGATGTCAAAAAAGCATATGGATATCCAGATGCACTTAATCAGATATCAAATGAATTGTGGGAAAGAATTGATAAAAATGCCACTTGCATTGCGACTGCGGGATATGGAGGCTTGTCTCCTGCAACCGTAATTTCCTCAAGACACGGTTTATATCTTACTCTTGTTCGTGATGAACCGAAAAAGCATGGAAAGGGTGGATGGATTGATGGCTATGTTCCAAACGAACGGGATAGAGTCGCAATTGTAGATGACGTTTTTACAACCGGGGGAAGTTTAAGAAAAATAATCGAAGTTCTGGAGCCAACAGGGACAGAAATTGTTGGTTGTTATGTAGTTTGTAAAAGAGGGGAAGGAAAATTACAGGTTCCCGTAACATATTTATTGACTCCAGAAGAACTTCTTTAATAGCGCCGCCGAGCAATTGCGCCTAACATCGGGCTTAACCGAAGTTTTGACCCCTCGAAAATTTCGACCTCGTGAGGATTTTCCCTCGAACCGCAGTTCAGAGCTGGAAAATCCGAACAGAGCTGGAGAAATTTTCAGAGATGGGGCAAAATTTGGACGAAGAAACCTGCAAGGTTTCGTAGTCGGTTAAGCCCTGTTATATTCCCCGAAGGGCAAAAATTTAGTGCAACGTTCCGAAGGAAAATTTTTGAGTTATTTTTTAGCCCCGTACTTAATCCATAACCTCTTGAAAAAAGGCAGCGATAAAGTTGAGAGTACAAAACCTGCTGTGGGAACAATAGAATTAATGAATGGTTTTGGCAATTGAGCAACAAAGAAAAATAATACTATTGTAGCATAAGTTAAAACAGCTATAATTATTTTTCTTGATAAACTTGTTTCCCAAGCTTTGTCTAATTCAACTTTTGGACTGCACCCCAAACGACGTACAAATAGTTAAGTTTATGTTCTAATAGAAAT
>CAYYYJ010000015.1:0-5090 GCA_964476045.1 uncultured archaeon
AAGAATTATTATAATAAATATACAAAAAAAGTGAGTAAAGTATTTATATCTGCTTAGCGAATATGTATATTCTTTGTGTTATGACAGTATATGCAAATTTTATGACTGGTGTTGAACACCCAGAACCAGAGGGCAAGCGATTAGAGAGATTTAGGCTGAGCTCGGCTATCTCTGGCTTACTCGGTTTAAATGGTAATACTGATAATCATAATGATGCATATAGATTTGCAGGTTCCATAATACACGCCAGGGATCTTAGAGGGGATGACACAATTTATTTCGGGTTCGATGAACAGACTCCTAAAATGACGCGAGATAAAAGAAGACTTCGTAGATATGGAACAGGTGCAAAAAATGCTAATGAAGAGTTTTGATCATATTGAAGAATCCTGTGTGGCCTCTTTTTGATGCTTCCCCTTTTTTTCTTACAAGATCTTGGACTTTTCTGCCTTTAGGTTTACTGGTTATTAGACGTATAGCATACAGTCTTCTCAGCTCAGCACGCATAGAACCTCTAAGACTTGGGTCATAACCAAATATGCTTTTAAATTCTGGTACGCCATCTTTTGTTCTAACTATCATTGCTGCTTTTTTATCTAGCTCTAATCTGTCTATTTGTGGTGAGAAGGCTATTGCAAGTTCTGTGGGATCGAGGTGCAGCTCTCTCATAAGCTTGTACTCCAATTCCACAAGTCTAGGTAATGCTTTCTTTATGTCTAAATTGTCGTTTAGCCCTTCAATTTCTTTTGGATCACTGATATACACAAGATCTTCCACTGTATTGGGTTCACCAACTATCCCTTCAGGTGTCATTCCAAATCTCTCATCAGAATCAGCTTCACTCAGACCCTGCGGATACCTTATTGATGCTACTGTAGCAAGCTGGGAACTGGCTTCGAAGGATTCTACTAATTTTATTAAATCCCTAGATTCGTCATTTTCCCTTAAGAAGTCCATGAGTTTTGCATCTGTCATGTTGTATCCATCTTCCAGATTGAGCCTGTTTCTTTTTTTGCCTTTTGTTGCAGCTCTTACAATGGCTCTCATTTCAAAGGCTTCTAAGGTTTCTACATCAGGCCTGATATAGATGTAGATGTTGTTATGGATTATTCCATGTAAAAAAGATTTTACATGATGCATGACGCTTCTAGAGACCGCGATTCTTTTTCCATCGAAGTAAAGGTTGTCCATTATTGCACGTATATTGGCTTTGGTGTCGGCACCATCTCCAACACAATAATAGCTGTCCCTGAAAATATAATCCAGCCGATCAAAACTCACTCCTTTAGAAGAAACTAATCTTGCTAATGGTTCGCCATTGGATAATACTCTCCCCAGATCGCCGGTTATATCATTGTCTTCGAAATGCGTCCCACCAGCTTCTTTGAGTTCTTCTGATAACTGGGGTATTATTTCCAAGCCTCTTGTTTTATGGTTTTTGTTTATGTAAGTCTCTGCAACAATGTCATAAACATGTGACTGGGGGCCGTGGCCAATGTCATGGAGCAATGCAGTCGCGAGCAGTAAAAACTGTTTGTAAGGGCTCAGGTTGTGGCGCCTGCCTTGTATGAATTCTTGAGCCAGATAGAAGACTCCAAGAGTGTGTTCGTATCGAGTATGTTTTGCGCTTGGAATTACACGATCTATAATATCGAGCTGGCCAACATCGTATAGTCTTGTGAAATGATGATTACCTATAACAGGAGTAAAGTCTACCTCATATCCATTTGTAAGCACTACTTTGAAATTTACATCGACGCTGCCCCGATAGGTAGGGATGTTTTTAGGCAATCTTATTTCAGAAACCATAACAAAAATAGCCGACTAAGTTTTTTATATTCATGAAAAGGTATCGAAGAGTATTTTAATCACAAAGTTATATACAGAGCATGATTGAATTGGACCAGATTGTTGAGAGGATTACTAAAGAAAGCGGCCAGGAGAAGGAGAGGGTTGAGCGGCTCATTATTGATAAACAGGAAGAGCTTTCTGGGCTAGTTTCAAAAGAAGGCGCTGCATACATTGTTGGCAGGGAGCTTGGCGTGAATCTTATAAAAGAAGGGAGAAAAGAATTCAAAATAAAGAATTTGGTTTCTGATTTGTCGTTCATTGATTTGGAGGCAAAGGTTGTCAAGATTTTTGATGTGAGGACGTTTGAGAAGAAGAAAGGGCCGAGTAAAATCGGCACTGTGCAAAATGTTTTGGTAGGAGATGAGACTGGAACTGTGTTCCTTGTTTTGTGGGGAGAGGATATAGAGAAGATGAAGGAGATAGCTGAAACAGATTCAATCAAAATAATCAATGCGTTTTCTAAGACTTCTGGGAAGATTGGCGGAGGGATAGAACTGGGCTTGCGGAAGAGAGGCACGATCGAGAAGATAGATAAGAAGATAGCTGTTGTGGGAACAGACCGAGGATCTGATTTCAGAGCGAATAGGGTTGAGATAAAAGATTTGAAAGAAGAGATGTATGCTGATTTGAGGGGGTGCTTTGTCCAGATTATGAGAAGAAGCCCAGTCTACTTTATCTGCCCGCAGTGTTCAAGTTCTTTAGGTGGCCAGGGGAAATGTAAAACTCACGGGGAAGTGCAGCCAAATAAAGCGGCCATGTTCACAGGGGTTTTGGATGATGGAACAGGGACAATAAGGCTGGTAGCGTTTAAGGAGATTGCAGAGAAGTTATATGGAGCTAAAGCAGACCAGATTGATTTGGCTAATTTGGAAAAGTTTTATGACGAGATCGATCTGCTCGGGAAAGAGTTTGTTGTCGGGGGCAGGGTGAAGAAAAATAATTTTTCTGGAGAGATTGAGATGATTGTTAATAGGCTGGATGGGATAGATAATAAAAAAGAGTGTGAGATTTTGCTTAAGGAGTTGGGAGTAGGTTAGTGTGGCATCTGCTTTTAAAGTTTTCAGACAAATAAGTAGATGGAAAAATCAGGAATCCAAGAAAGAATTAAGAGATACTTGGATAGCAATAAAGAAGTTGGTCTAGGTGTTCTATTACAAAACTGTTTACATACAGGAGGATCATTTATTGATGGCATTTATGTTTTGGATGAGATGGTGAAAACAGGCAGAGTAAACTGCGCAGAGAGAGACGACGGCTTTTTTTACTCTGTTGTTAAACCTGCCTCAAAAAAGAGGGGATAGTTTTTAGGGAAAGGTTTTATTATATAGTTCTAATTACATTTGTTTAATCGTTGATACGGAAAAATATAACAGTGTTATATCAGGAGCTATCGCCTATGCCAGTATTCGATTTGCTATCCAAAGAACTGCAAAAACCCGTGAAGGAGAGGTTCAAGAGCCCAACGCCTATACAAGAAAAAGCTATACCAAGCATACTCAGCGGGAAAAATGTGCTTGTCCTTGCTTCTACTGGATCGGGAAAAACCGAATCAGCTCTTATCCCGATCTTCGACAAAATAATAACAGAAAAGTCATCTGCAATCTCCGCTCTTTATATCACGCCTCTAAGGGCACTGAATAGAAATTTGCAGGATAGATTATACTGGTGGGCAGGGAAATTGGATATTGATATTTCTACCAGGCATGGAGACACAACACAATATGAAAGAAGCAAACAAGCTGCAAACCCTCCGGATATTTTGATCTCTACACCAGAAACTTTGCAATCGCTTCTTGTCGGGAAATTAATGAGAGAACATCTGAAAAATGTAAAGTATGTAGTGATAGATGAAGTGCATGAACTCGTTGGAAGCAAGAGAGGCGTCCAGCTTTCTGTTGCATTAGAGAGGCTGAAGAACTTGACCCAGAAAGATGCCCAGATAATTGGATTGTCTGCTACTGTTGGGAGCAAAGAAGACGTTGCTAAATTTTTGATGGGTAACTCTGAAAGGGGCATCGAAGTTCTGGATGTCAGTCGAGGCAAAAAACTGGACATTAGCGTAGAATCTCCGAGCGCAAAAAAAGAAAATATCGATGGGATAAAAGAACTTGCTGAACAAGGATCTGTTCCTATCCAGGTAGCTGCAAGGCTTTATAGAATATCTGAACTCGCAAAGAAAAAGGATTCAGTCCTTATATTCACAAACACTAGGGAGTCTGCTGAGATTCTTTCTTCTCGGCTAAAAATTTTAGACAAATCAATTGAAGCCCATCACTCTTCTCTATCGAAATATGCCAGACTTGAAGCTGAAAGGAGATTCAAAGAGAAGGAAATAAAAAATCTAGTTTGTACAAGCAGCTTGGAGTTAGGGATAGATATTGGCTCAATTGATTTTGTTTTGCAGTTTATGTCTCCAAGGCAGGTTTCGAAACTTCTGCAAAGAGTTGGGAGAAGCGGGCATGATCTCGAAAGGGTTTCTCACGGCATTATAATCGCTGGGGAAACAGATGATATTTTTGAATCGACTGCGATAGCGAAGCTCGCTTTGGAAAAGAAAATAGAAGCTACACCGCTTTATGGAAAATCGCTTGACGTCCTAGGGCATCAGATTGTGGGTTTGTCTTTAGAAGGGGATATAGAGCTGGACAAAGCCTATGAAATTATAAGGAGAGCTTCGCCATTCCAGAAATTGGGCAGGGATGAGTTTTTTGAGGTCTGCATGTTTATGGATAAGTTGAATTACATTTTTGTTAACGACATGTTCACACCTGGAAAAGTTTTCATAAGAAGGAAGAAAAAAGCCTGGGAATATTATTATGGAAACCTCTCAACAATACCTGATGTAAAGAATTACCAACTATTTGACACGATTTCCAACCAGGCTGTGGGAAGCCTGGATGCAGAATTTGTGGCCCTTAACGGAAGCCCTGGATCAAATATAATCTGCAAAGGGCTGTGCTGGAGGATAATCGAATTGAGGGAGAATAGGCTATATGTCGAGCCGATTGGTGGAATAGAAGCTGCAATCCCCGCGTGGGAAGGCGAACTCATACCTGTCCCGGAAGAGGTTGCAAGAACAGTTGGCGATCTGAGAAAAGTTGTCTCTCTGAAGATCAGATTAAAGGAAGACGATAAAAAAATAATTTCGTGGGTAAAAGAAAACTATCCCGTCTCCCATGAAGTGGCTGAAGACATTTTAGACTCTATAAAAAAACAAGTCAAGTTTGGATTTGTTCCCG
>CAYYYJ010000015.1:5190-24084 GCA_964476045.1 uncultured archaeon
GCTGAAGACATTTTAGACTCTATAAAAAAACAAGTCAAGTTTGGATTTGTTCCCGACAATGAGAATATTTTAGTAGAGTATGGGGAACCAGAAATAGATGGGGATACAGACCAGAATTTTAAAGTGATCTTCCACACGTCTTTCGGATCCCTAGTAAATGATACGCTGGGGAGGGCGTTGACAACTGCTTTAACAAATTCAATGGGTTCGGTTGGTTTGAAATCTGACCCTTACAGAATTGTTCTGACATTGCAGTCCGAGAATTGGGAACCTGTTCTGGATCTTTTCAATAATCTGAAGCCTTCTGATCTAGATAACTTGCTGGAAATGAACCTGACAAATACAGATTTGTTTAGATGGAGATTCCTGCATGTTGCAAAAAGGTTTGGAATAATATCTAAAGATGCAGACTACAGCAAAGCCTATCTTAGAAAAATAATTGAAATTTATTCTAAAAGCCCTGTTTACAGGGAAGCGCTCAACGAGATTTTTGAAGAGAAGCTCGACATAGAAGGCGCGAAAAAAGCTTTGGGTCAAATCAGAAAAGGAAAAATTAAAATTAAATTGATGGAAGGGATATCCCCTTTAGGGAAACTTGGGTTAGGCAGGAAATTTGAGATCGTACCGCCTGACAGGCCTGAAAAAGAGATACTGGAGATGTTCAGGAAGAGGGTAGAGAATACTGAAGTGGGCCTTGTCTGCTGCAACTGCGCAAAATGGTCAGCTGTTTATACTGTGAAAAATCTTCCTAAAGCAATTATTTGCCCTTTATGCGGGGCCAGGCTTGTCGGAGTTGTTCCTGAGAGATATGCAGAGGACGCAAAAAAGCTTGTAAAAAAATCTTTAGAGAACAAGAAGATGACACAGCAAGAGAAGAAATGGTTGGATATGACACTGGATTCAGGAAGCTTAGTTATAACTTACGGGCCCGAAGCTGCAAAGGTCATGGCAGGCCGCGGTGTCGGCGTTGCAACTGCAAAAAGGGTTTTAGCCAAGATGCTTAAAGGAGACGACCTCCTCCAGGAAATCCTGGACGCCGAAAGGCAGTACGCAAAAAACAGGAGGTTCTGGAGAGGTTGAAAAACCTTCCTTAATCGCTTATGTCAAGCATATCAACCACCCCTATCTCTTTTTGGTTAAGCTTCTTTTAGCTTTGCTGAAAGTGCCTGCGAAAGCAGTGAATTTTATCCAACTATAGCTATCCAATTTAAATTGCTATTTTTCCTCTTGACATTTTTTGCATATACCGTCTACATTTATCTGGAAATGACAGACTTTAGCTTCGATATTTTTGAGAAAATCTATTGACTCTATCCCCCCACGACTAAACTATAGACACGACGACTTTGATTTTTTCGGTTTCGCCGAACGTTGCACTAAAATCCAACCCCTATCGAGGGAATATAACATCTCTCAGAATTTCTCTTTATCCTGTTCAATTATTTATTTAACGCCTCGCCTTAGCCCTGGTTCTGAAAAATCTACCTTTCAACAAATTCTGAAAACCTGGGCAAATACACGCTTGCAGTTTTATGGGCAACATCCAGGTCTTTCAGGATCTGGGATATCTTTTCAGAGTCTTTTGTATTTATCAGGATGGCGTTTCTAAGGGGTTTCCCTTCATACAACTCTATGAGGCCCTGAGTCTCATAAATTTTGACTTTTTCGTTTTCTTTCCTTTTTGTTTTATGGCCAAAGAGCCTTATTGCGAGGCTTACCCTTGTATTTTTATCCAGATCTGTGGTGTCATAAGTGATTATTTCCATTTCAGCCAGCTTTTCTTTTTCTGCTGTGATTTGTATTGGCTTGCCATACAGGAGTATGCCGTCTGCTATATGTTCTGGATCAGGCTTCACAGCAATTATCGAATGGAGGAGGTTTGAGAGGTTATCTGAAATTATTTTTTTATTGATCTTGTTTTCTATATCCTCTATTGCCTTTATGTCCGCTCCCCCATGAACAAATATCTTTATATCTATGTCTGATGTCCTTGTCATCTCATCAGAGATTATGCTCCCATACAAAACAAAACCTTTAAGTTCTATCCTAGCTTTAAGGATTTCATACAGGTATTCATGGATATAAGGCAGATAAAGGAGCAGTTTCTTATTCATATTTCCCTCCCAGAACCTCTTTTAGTTTTAGTTCTGCCTGAAAAAATAAATCCAGCAGATTAATATAAATTGAAAAAGCTTTCTCAACGTCTTCTTTGGAATCAGATGAACCGTGGACAACCCTGTACTTCAGGTCTTCAAGGGCCCGGAAGAGCCTTGATATCTGGAAGGAAGTTTCTCCAAACAAATTTTCCCTTATTATTTCCCCCTCTATTTTGTTGTGCTTCAGATCTGCCTGTTCTTTAAGCTTTCCTGATAAGTGCAAAACAAGATTGGCTATATTTGTAGCTGCAAGAACAGACCCCTCTACTATAAGCTTCCTGTGCAGGACAGGATCTTTCAGAAGTTCTTTAAGGCTGGCCTCATAACTTTCTTTATCCAGAACATGCCTCTCAGTTTTCATAATTAATTATATAATCTGGCTATTATAAAGCTTTTCTATAGTCAGTTATATACTTATAATTAGTTATAGAATGCTGTATATTCAGGCTCTTTATATAATTGGTTATATACGGACAAGATACGCAACTTGCCTTCACGTGGAACTCTGTCTAATATTTAGTCTGCCTTTCTGCCAAGAGTCTTAAGTCTACACATCAAACAATTCGCCTATTCATTGTTAGTCGAGCCAGCACAAAGACATAGAAAACGATTTTCTTATAGTTGCATCAGCTTCTGTTGCAAGCGTTCAGAACATATTATCTTTGAATAGAAAAACAATGGCTTCAGAAGAAATGGTGAAAGTCTATAATTCGGTGAACTCCAGAAACAAATACAAAACACCTAAATTCTTAACAAGTAGGGAAGCTTTAAGCCGATTCCTGAAGTCGCTTTAATTTTAAATTATTCGCATGCTCTTGTTCAATTGCTTCTTCGAACATTTTTCTCACTTTAGGTGCAGATTTCTGCCTAATAAAACGGGTAAACTCGACAGCATCCATCATCTTCCCTTCAACTTCAATCCACTTCTTAAGTTCCATGTTTATAGTTTGTGTTGGGAATTTAAATAGGGTGGCATCTGCGTGTCGGCTGTCAGTGATTGCCCTAAGACTTAAATATTTAGCGGATTCCTATCCCATCCCCTTCAGCCTTGCAATCCTCTGTTCTATTGGCGGATGTGTGGCGAAAATGCTGTCCGCAAAACTCTTTTTTGGGTCATCAATAAACAAATGGGAGACAGCCTCGCTGACTTTCATATCTTTTTTGTTCGAGTCCCTGATTTTTTCAAGCGCGCCCATTAGGCCAGCAGGATTCCTTGTTATCTCCACGCCAGACGCATCTGCCAGATACTCCCGCTGCCTGGAAGCGGCTAACTGCGCAAGACGCACAGCTATTGGTGCAACTATTGCAAGGACGACGCCGAGGACCATCATCACTATCACAAGCCCGCCGCCTTTATTGTCGCGATTGCCTCCGCCAGAAGGGCGGGCATACAAAAGGCTCCGCAAAAACATGTAACTTAATATTGCTACCAGGCCAACGACAGCAGCAATAACCATAGAGTACCGTATATCATAATTCCTTATGTGGGACATCTCATGCCCGAGTACGCCTTCCAGTTCTTTGCGATCCAGCTTTTCAATCGCGCCCTCTGTCACAGCTATGCTTGCGTGTTCCGGGTCCCTGCCTGTCGCAAAGGCATTGATGTCCTGGCTTGGGATTATGTAGACTTCAGGTTTTTTTATCCCAGAAGCTATGCTGAGGCCTTCAACAATATTCAGCAGGTAAATGTGTTTTCTTGGGTCAGGCTTGTAGGTTTTTGTCGCGGCAAGGACTAGCTTGTCGCCGTAGTAGTAGGAGGGGATTGTCTGGATTAGGACCAAAAGTATTGAAACAGGAAGAATTATAAGAAGTATTGTTGTGAGGGAAATTCCAATTGAACCTGTGTAATAGAACGAGTATATCGACGCGAAAACATAAACCAGCGCAAACAAGAAAGCCAAAACAACAAATAGTATAAGGACTGAGTTCCTCTTGTTTTTCCCGATGGCATCGTAGAAGTTTATCCTTTCAATTGGTTTTTCTTTTGGGATTGACATAAGTGATCACTTGCTCATTTCTTCACAATACAAATCAACGGCTTCTTTAATGTTTTTTCTGGCTTTTTAAGGCTTTTGCCCTGGCTAGCTATTTGAAAAGTTTCAGATTTAGCAACGAAAACAGTTATACCTGTGCTTAGTTTTTCTTTGGCTATAGACACTTTACACTGTTCAAGGGACATAAAAATCTAAAATTAGAACTTCACTTTAGGCACGGCTTTCGCCTCTTTTGGGGCCTCGAAGTAGGCGAACTCGCCTTTTTTGTAGCCAAGCAGTTTTGCGAAAAGTGAATTTGTGCCTGAAACAGCCTGGTCATACCGCATGACGCTGTCATTGTAGAATTGCCTTGAAAAAGCGATGTTGCTTTCTATTCCCTCGAGCTGTTCCTGGAGAAGCTTGAAATTGTCGCTGGCCTTTAGCTGCGGATAGTTCTCAGCAATTGCAAAAATGTTGCCTAAAGCCCCTGACAAAAGGCCGCTTGCCTTTGCCTTATCAGCAGAGGTTTTTGCCTTCACCATCTCTGACCTTGCCTTTGTCACGCTATCCATTATCCCTTTTTCATGCTTTGTGTAACCCTTTACTGTCTCAACAAGGTTTGGGACAAGGTCATTCCTTTTCTGGAGCTGGACATCTATCTGGGCCCATGCGTTCTTGGCTCTCCTGTGCAATTCTATTGTTCCTAGGAAACCCCAGACCACAAATGAGTATAGGGCGGCCACAATAAGCCAGTATGCTACCCAGATAAGGTCTGCCCCTCGGAACATTATGAAGAATAAGGCTAGGATTACCACATTGCCTAAAAGGAGAAGAGCTGTTGATGCCATATAAGAATATTAGAGAGCCTCTATATAAATAGTATTATGGCAAAATTGGCTGAGGCTGAAATAAGAAAACTTCTGCAAAAATACAAAATCCCAGTTGTAAAGGAACTCCACGCGAAAACAAAGGAAGAGGCTGTGAAAGCGGTTGAAAAATTGGGATATCCTGTAGTAATGAAGGTTATTTCTAAAGACATTTCCCACAAGACAGAGGTCGGCGGGGTCGAGGTGAATTTGAAATACAGGCATGAAGTAGAGGACGCTTTTGATAAAATAATGAAAAACATCAGATTCCACAAAAAAACAATGCAAGGTGTTCTAGTCCAGCAGATGGGGCAGGGATACGAAGTTATTATTGGCGGGAATACAGATTCGCAGTTCGGTCCGACAATAATGTTTGGTCTCGGAGGGGTCTGGGTCGAGGCCATGCAGGATGTGAGTTTCAGGGTCTGTCCCCTTTCTGAAAAAGATGCGGAAGAGATGATAAAAGAAATCAAAGGCTACACAATACTAAAAGGGTTCAGGGGAAAGCCAGCAGGCGACTTGAAGGAACTTGCTCAAACAATTCTTGCCTGCTCGAAAATGATGGTTGAAAATAAGATAAAGGAGTTTGATATTAACCCTTTATTTGTTCAGGAAAAAGGGGTCGTTGGTGTGGACTTCAGGATGAGTACATAGTATGGGAAAGGAAAACACAAAACAATTTTTAGATCTTGCAGGTGCGTGGAAAGATTACGCTGATATAGATGGAATTTTTAAAAATGTGTTAGATTATAGAATGGAAGTAAAATTCAGATATTAACCAACGGTATTTATAAAAGATTAGAAAACTGTTTTACCTCACCTTCAAATTCGGCCTCTTTCTTTTCGATTTCAATAATCTTATGCGGCTTCTCTATTTTGAAATATCTTATTGGCTTTCCAGCTTCTTTTGCTATGAGAATCTCTGCGAGAACACCATTACTAATTGGACCGAAAACCCATAATTCATCTGCTCTTTTGACAAGGTTGTTGTTCCCCTCAACTACAAAATCTCTATTTATGGAGTCCAATAAAAAATAATCAAAAATCATAAATGGGTTTAAAGGAACTTTGTGTTGCTCTAAAACAAATTTCGAAATGAACATCCTGAAATAGAAAAGATGTTTGGACATTGCTGTGTATACCAGATTTTTGTTTTCTTTCAGGTTAAGGGCATTGTGCTTGAAATTTTCTTCCATAAGTAAGATATAATTATAAACAATAAATATTATGCATGAACTGGAAAGGCCATATAGCGGCGACTTTTATAATATATATCTTGTTAGTTTTGATTTTCCAGTTTCCCTTGCCAAACAGCATAGCAGCCCTTATCCTTCTTACGTTGGCTTCCATACTCCCTGATTTTGACCACCCGAAATCTGTGATAAGGGAGACTCTGTCCATATTCGCCGGGTTCTTCACACTAATTTTATTTTTAATGCTGTTTGAAATAGAATTGGTTTTCAGGCTAATAGGCGGATCGCTATCAGGAATCCTTGTGTACGCTCTCCTTAAAACCATGCCTTTAAGGCATCGAGGAAAAAGATCGCTTCATCAGTGGAGCGTGTGTTTCCTTCTAGCAGGAATATGCGCAGTTGTTTTCTTTTTCTTAGGTATTGCGTTCGAGTTTCTGCCATTTATTTTTGTCGGGTATGCTGTACATCTTCTGACAGACAAAAATGTTTAGAGATATATAAGTGCATTCCAGCAACAATCTATATTATGGCAAGGAAGGACCTTTTACCTGGGGAGAAAATAGTTAAAAAGACTTACATTTCGAGGATAGCGAAACTCTATTACTATATTTTAGGTCTTGTACTTATTGTTGCCGGACTTTACTCAGCGACTTTTAAGCTAGCTTTCAATCTCGAGTGGTATTTTAGTTTAATTCTTATTTTGGCAGGAGTTTTTACATTAGTTGTAGTTGAACTAAGGAGATTTTATCATAAATATATAATCACCGACAAGCGTGTGATAAAAGAAAGCGGCATCCTCAAGAGCGAAGTGACTGCATGGGAACTCAGGCAAATAATAAATGTGAGGGTTTACCAATCGCTTTTTGGAAGAATAACAGGGTTTGGAACAATTGATATTGTATTGATGGGGAACAATAATCTGTTTTTAGAGTCAGTTAGACACCCTGAAAAAGTAATGGAGGTTATAGAGGAGCTGGTGGAAACTAAGAGATAGTTTTTGTCTTCTTGTAAAAATTCCTCAACCATATTTTCTTGAAAAAAGGAAGCGTTAAAGTAGAAAGCAGACATATTTTATTTTTCCTCTTCAGTTTTATATTTTGAATTCAAGAGTTCCCAGATCTTTTTTGCTTTTTCTTCTCCGATGCCCTCGACTTTCATTAGCTTCTCTTGTTTCGCATTAAATATTTTTTTGACAGAACCGAAATGTTCTAGGAGTCTTTTACTTAGAACATTGGAGATGCTTGGGAGGCCGGCCAGAACAAATTCTTGCTGATCCTGGACTGTCTCTGTTCTTGTTTTTGCACGGATCTGGATTCCCCTTTTCTCATGGTCTTGCTCCCTTTTTGCAATCCAGTAAATCATATTTGCTGTTTCTTTGGAATTAGATGTCCAGAGAATAGGGACTTTGTAATCAATAGCAATCGAGGATAGCACACCGCGTATAGTATTTGGGTGTATCTGCCTTTCGAAGAAGAGCATCTCAGGGTTCCCCTCGAGAAGCAGGACAGGTTTTTCGAAGGAGGATGATATCTCTTCAATCTGTTTGAATATTCTTTGGTTTATTATTGACTGGAGGAAATCAGAGCAGGTCTTTTTTTCTATAGCTACTCTGTCTGAGCATATGAAATCTGCAACCTTGAGCTGTTTTAGGATGACATCTGCTCCCATCTCCTTGATGTAGGCAGGGACCATGTTGTTTTCCCTGTGGTCAACGAACACTGTTATTTTGTCTGAAGGGAGGGTTTTGTGCACGAAGATGTTCTTTACTTCCAGCTCGGAGCTCTGTTCGATACTAGGACTAATTTCAGATTCCATATGTCTATATTCACTTGTATCAATAAAAAACGATTTTATAAAAAAAATAAGGCTACTCTGCAGTAATCATAAACGCTTAATATAGGGGTAAATAACATATATAGTATAGTATGAAAAGCCCTCTTATTATACTGGTATTAACTATTCTTGCGATAATTCCTTTCTCTTTAGCTCAAGAAAATGCGGTGTCTGTTACTTTTCCGTCTGTTCCCGCTATAGACAAACCTGTCATCTGGATTATAACTACGTCTCCATTAACAGAACCAGCTAGAGTGAGCTGGCAAACTCTGGGAGTAACTGGAGCTGGCGACTTCAGAAAAATCAGCGATACAAAATGGTATTGCTTCTTCTCGAATGACAACACCTCTACATGCGGCCCCTCTCCTTTCTCAGGCACAGGCGGGACGACAAGAAGGTATCAGGTTACGGTTAGGTCAGCCCAGTTGAATAAAGTATATCCAGAGAGTACAGTTCCTATAAGCTCTCTAAATGTCCAACCAGTCACTTACAATAAAGATGTGCAAAGCGCTTACATGTTAGGCGGCGGCGTCTTCGATGATAATACTGCAAAAGTCAGTTACAAGGTTTTATCTGCAGGAAATCTCACAGAAGTCCGAAAAGGCGACACGAAATACAGTTTCTCAAACGGTTTTGTTGCTAACTTCAGCGATAGCCCTTTGCTTCCTGGAAAATATTTCATAATTTTCGAGGTAACCCAGAAAAGCGATGGGAAGGCTGGAGGATCTGTTGCTTATTTTGAAATAGCAGGCAGTTCGTTCCCTTCGATCTCGCCCACGCCGAAGATAGAGAATGGAATTGATGTAGAACCTGCTGTGATAAAAAATAAACTAGTCAATCAAAGCGAAAGTCTAGAGCTCACTTTCAAAATAAAAAATTTAATGAATGGCTCTCTATCAAATCTGACAGCGTCCCTGCCTCCAGAGATCACGTCTTTCGTGGATATCATACTCCCTAACGGAACAATACAATCTAAAGGGTCTGCTGACTACAAGGTTCGCCTGCCAGATATACAGTCAGGGTTGAGAATTGACAAGACATTCAACATAACCGGTTTACTTGACGGGAACACAACAACTGTATCTGTTCCTTTGAAAATAGAAGTTGATGTGATCATACCGCAAAGGGTTACTGTGGAATCTGAAAGGCCATTGATAGATTTGTCTCCTTCATTTTTCTCGCAGAAAGTCATTGTTGGCAAAGGATTTTCTGACAGGATATTCATTAAAAATGTTGGGAAGGGGAAGCTAACTGATTTTGGGTATGAACTCAGAGGCATATCAAAAGAAGTTGTTAAAGTCACTTTACCTCAAGGAGATGTGGCACCTGGAGGCCAGAGCAGCGTTGCAATAGAGGTCAACCCATCTTCTGAACAGAGATATAGTGGAACTCTAGTTATCACAAGCAACGGTGGGGAAAGAGAAGTTGGTATTGATATCGATGCGTTTGAGGATATTTCAGAAGAACTGAAATTGTTTGAGTCCAGAGTGAACGAAAGAATCGCCAACATAACAAAAAATGGCTATACTGAAAAGGATGCTAAAGCTCTGTTTGCGACGGTTCTTGTTGATGTTGATGCAGCTAAATCATCCTGGGACTCTGGGAAATATATTGAATCTAAAACAGCTTACAAACTAGCTCAAGGGAAGCTAGACGGGATAGAATCCTTGATAACTTCTTCGAAGAAAGATTCTGGTGGCGGAATTCTGATTCCACTGATAATCATTATAGTGATAGGGGTTCTGGCATTCTTTTTGATTAAAAAAATGAAATCGAGAAACGCGCAAGACGATGATTATGGGATAGAAGATGAGCCAGAGGACGGCGGGGATACGGAAACTGGATACCCGCCGGCAGAAGGCGGAGAAGAACAGCCAGCCGATGAACAGGGAAATCAATAATTTACAGCCTTTGTTTTATTAGAGCCTTTTATTTTTACATAGAAAATTAGAGAGAGAGTTATAATTATTAAGACTATAGCCATTACAATGATCAGGGGGTCTATACTTCTAGTAGATTTTATCTCCGGCCTATTTTTCGTTTGGTTGGATACTACTTTTCCAAGGTCTCCTCCAAAAACCTGGCCTTTCGCCTGCTCAAGCAAACTCAATAACGCCTGATACTCCTCTACGTTTATGCCATTTTCTCTATAGCTTTTAAGGAAATCCCTTATCTTCGCATCTATAACAGGCCTTAGTTCAGGGGATACCTTATCTCGTATATCAGACCAATATGACTTAATGTTTGCTTCTGTATCTCTAAAAGACAAATAAGACTTTACTGATTTCTCATCATTTCCTTTGGCTATAAACCCTATTTCAAAATTTCCTGCGGAGATTGTCTGCGGCGTTATGTTTATCAGGAACTCTTTTTTGCCTTGGCTTTCTATTATAGCTTTAGATTTTTCAAAATCAGATACCAGCCCATCCGGGAGCTTCAGCTCCAAAGAAAATTCCTGACTATCCCCATAGTTTTCTATAACTGCACTATAAGGTACTGGTTTTGTGTCATAAGCTGAATAGCTTTGGGGGGTTACATATAGATACCAGCCTTGTAAACCCAAGCTGTCTACCATCAGCGTTGAGCTTATCTCTTTTCTGCAGAAAGGGATTTTTTTCGAGTCGCAATAAGTTCCATTAACAACAACATCAGCTGTTAGCGTCAAAGGATAATTTCCTTGTTTTAAACGGGGGACCTCAAAATCAAAAGTAGTCCATTTTCTTGGCTCAAGCCTTACCGTCTGGGTTTTCGGTTCTACATCTACATCGCTCTTGACATTTAACTCCAAATCAAGCTTGTTTTGGGAGTAGAGCCTTATCGGTACTTTTCCCGGCTTGTCTTTACTTAGGGGAATTCTGTCGCCATACTGGAAAGAAAGATCAAAAAGTTTTTCATCCTTTATTATGAAATCGCAGATATTTGTTTCTGGCCTCCCAATTGCTATTTTAGTATCATCTGAAAATATGCAGAAACCCCCGCTTACTGTTTCTGAACTGCCTTTGGAGGAGGATAGTGTTATACTGTAATTAGAATAGTCTCCGTCCTTCATTCCAGAGGAGAGGAAACACAAAGGCACATTGACTGGATTGTATGGAGATGTCAGGACGTCTATAAACTTGAGATTTGCAGTGGCTTCAGTTGAAATATTTATTGTAACCCTATCTTCATCATACAAATTTACATCAGAGGGAAGCCTTATGTTTATGCATTTTGAGGAGTCTGGCTGAAGAGTGAAATAGAAATTATTTTTTAATTCTCTGGCTTCAGATAAAGAAATAATTGACAACAACCCTATAACTACAACTATTATGCAGACCTTTTTATTTATCATAAACAGCCTCCAGTAAAATTTTTTTTAAACTATCTCTATAAAGCGAGCTCTCAGATTTCCTAAGATAAGTCTCTTTTATTTCTTCACTTGGGTCGACCAACTGCAATTTGCCATGCCTCCTTAGCTTAATCAAAAAATTTATTTTTTTCATAAAAGAGCTCTGCACCTTTTATTATCACGTGGTTTTTTTCTATTTCCTTTATTAAAAGACTGTTCTTGTCATAAGGGCCTGTTTTCACGCTTAGCTTAGAATCCAAATTTTCCAACTCTTTTTTTAACATCCTGTTTTTCGTATCTATGTAAATATCTATGTCGCTATCGCGCGTTGCTGTGCCCTTTGCGTATGAACCGAATAAAATTGCCATTTTTATTCGCCCAGTTTTTTGTATTTTATTAACCACGCCCTTCAGGCTACTGTATTTTTTAAGCAGTTTGAGGAGCTTATAGTTTTCAGATATGATTAAATAGGCCCGCGCCTCGTCGGTTTTCTTTAAAAAGAATACCTTGTTTTTTCCCTCTTCCCTAAAATCGACTATGTTTTCCCCCCGGAGCGCATTTATTTTTCTGGACACCATCATGTGGTTCGTTTTAAGTTCTTTGGCTAGGTCCCTCACATGGCTATTTTTCTTGGTCAATTGGTTCACTATTTCAAGCTTGTAATCTTTCTGTTCCATATGTAACATATTTGTTCCATCAGGTTATAAATGTTTATTGCCCGATTATCCACAATTTTCTGTGTAATTCAGGAACCTGAACTGGTCCTGTATTTTCTCCGAGCCAGGCCCTGGATCGCAGGTCACGAATATGTCTAATGGCGCATTTTCTTCCTGTGTGTCAAACAACTTAGACGCATTTGCGTTAAACAATTGGTTTATGCCAGTTGTATTGTAAACTCTGTATCCTAATTGCTTGTTGTCTGTTTCGTTTCTGTTGACCCAGTAATAGGAAGTTGTGTTTGTTTGGTTGCAGGTCGGGCCGAATATCCTGTTATCCCTGTTTGTCTGCCATTTTTGGGAACTAAAATCGCATAGCGGCCTTGTATCATTATTGAAACCAAACCAGAGGTCCTGGCATCCAAAAGCTTCAAAGTTATAAAAGGCTTTCACATTTTCGTCTGCGCAGACTTTGTCTGATTGGCCTGTCACAGACCCTCTTGCGAAGATCAGGTTTGCAGTTGCTTTTTTGAACTCTATTTCTTTCTTTGCTTCTATCTGGCCTATTTTCTGCCTTGCATAATCCAGGGTTTTTTTCTGTTTTCCACAAGCACTGCCAACTTGACGCATTGCCAATGAAGCTTTCCCTGCCGCGCCCTCGGACATTATAGGCGGGGCTTTCGAGTAAGGATCAAAACCTTTGAACCTACCGCCGTCAATATAGCTTGGCGCCGCTGGGATAGATGCTAAAGAACCTACCTGCAGTATAAGTTGAACAACCGTTAGAACGTTATACAAAGTAGAAACTTGTGAGACCAGATCTGTGTAAGCAATACCACCCAATAGAATTCCTAAAAACGATCCAACTACACCAACAACTTCTCCTGTGCTAAGAGGTTCGCCCTGACAGAGCCTGAGGGCTATCTTTGCTAGGTTAAGTAAAAGTAGTACTATATTTAAAATAATTGATAATAATGTTATTCCTACTGCACATGCACCTGTAAGAGCACCTAAAGTGACTATAGACGTACCTACACAGTATACAGTTATAATAGTTAAATACACGCTAATTGCGAAAGATATCCACGTTATTGTTGCAGTTACATCCTGTAAAGTTCTTAGTGTACGTTTCGCGCTTTTTACTATGTCTTGCACGTCCCGCAATTCTGAGAAATCTGCTCCTAGCGCATTTATTTCAAGCGATGTCGAATTGGTTATCTCGATTGACTCTGTTCCGTTTGATGTGAGCACGTTCATGTACATACCCATGAACAAAGTCCTGGCCTCAGACTTGCTTCTTATATTCGTAAGCTCCGGGAGCTCCATGCTGCATTCATAATCAGAGACATTGTATGTTGGCGGACGTGTCAGATCTGAGATAGACAACCCATATTGAGCCAGATTCTGCGGTGTGCAGATTGGCTTGTAAGTTTGAGGCTGCGTTTCATTCCCATTGTTCATTTCAAAATAGAAAGAGCCGGAAGATATCGAGTAATTTACTGGCGCATTGACTATATGGAATTTCAGGTCCAGAAGTGTCGGCTGGCAAGTTGCGTTTGGTCCGAACTCCAAACCAGCAATCACGCAAGGTATTTTTTCTGGGTCTATTTCATCGATAATTAATCTTGCTTCTGTTTTCTTTGTGCAGCCTGCCCTTCCTGCTATCTGTCCATCAGGGCACGTACAGTCATACCAGCAAGTTTGATAATTCTCCCCTATCGAACATACAGAGTCGCCGCATCTCCTAGGCACATTGTAGAAAGTTATTGGAGAATAAATTCGCCCATCAACTGGGAATGCGAAAATATAGCCGTCATCTTTTTGCAACTCAGAATTTAGTTTTGAATTTACTAAACTTATATTTTCTATTGAACCTTTTTTCTGAGCGATCCCTGTAGCCTGGTATATTTTTTTGCCTTTGAAGTCGACTTTTTGCATGAAGCTTACAGGTATCATCCCGTAAGTCTGGATAAAGTTCTTTGTGTCATTTGAATTTACAGAAGAGTAGACATCGATTTCTCCTGGATCAGAGTTTTGGACCAATCCGTTTTCTATGCCAATCCAGTCAGCAAGCCAGCTTTGGTTTGTTTTTATTATGCTGGCTATTCCTGACTTCCCGTTAATCTCTATATCCTGCTGTTTTAGAAGGGTGTCAACTTTTGTTCCAAAACTGATAGGAAGAGTAGAAAGGCAATCAACTATGTTTTTATCTTTGCACAGATAGAGCAGAGCAGATTCGATTGGAGACCCTTGAACACTGCCGATATCGATCTTTACTTTTCCGTTTTCAATTGTGCTAAGCTTCCTTTTCAGGAACTGGTCTAGGTCCAATTTTATGTTCTCTGTCGAATTCTGGGTTATTATGTTTATGCTTACAGCATTGGCTGTGGTTGCATTAATGAGTAAAAAGATCGTTGCTAAGACCGAGATACATAATAGATAGTAGGTTATTTTTTCCATAGTTATGTAGGATAGGGATTACTATATCCCATATTATAGTCAGACCAGTAGTCAGCCCATTTCAAATTATATGGCGTACAGTCGCTTGACCTATACATCCACTCAGGCATTTCTTCGCACCTGGCCCTCTGCAGGCTCCTCCCCTTAGACGAGCCTATCCAATGGATAAACTGGCATTTTTCGTCAGGCGTTGATTTTGTGAGAGGCTGGACATCACAATACTTTTTGACTGTTGGGACCAGGTTGCTAAAATCGTAATCCATCATTTTTCCGTCAGCTGTGTAATCCATAAAAGGCATGAATGCGTTTATGTAGATTTCTTTGTCGTTTTCAGTTATTTCTGCATCGAATTTGGATACGCCGTTAACTAGCATATCCTGTTCAAAAGAAAAGTATCTTTTACAGTCTCCGAAGAAACCAAAACGTTTGCAGAATTGCTTGTAATACTTTACTTTCTTGGAAACTTTTACTTCAACATCATATTTTCCAGGCGGCAGGTAATCAATAACTATGGAAGATGCGCCTTTTTTACCTGGATTTTTAAAAACTGTTGGAGTGCTACTCGTGTCTGAGGTCTCGTTCACAGGTGATCCTGGAACTAGAGGGTCTGAAGAGATATTGATCTTCACAATTGCGGAAAATTTAGCTAATTGGTTTGGCTTTAAAATAGCAGACCATAGAAGCTTGGTCGAGGAGTTGCCGTTGCTTGTAGAAAAGCTTATTGGAGATAAGGTAGAATTTTCTGATCCTGATATGAATTTAGTTTCCGCGGAATTCGCTATGTGAAGCTCGACTGACGAGAGATCTTTTTGGTAGGTGTTGTTTATTATAAAATCGATGGAAACATTAGCCTGCGTATCTGTTACATTTATCTCTTTCAGGAATTCCTTTATGAAGGATTCTTGTTTTCCGTCCACATATGTTTTTGTAATGTTAGCCTCGATTGCGTAATAGTCTTTAGTTGCGAACTGGTCTGTGGAATTATAGTCTATTTTTATCGGAGGCGCGCCGTTGGTTATTAAAACTTTTATCGGGTTCCAAGACCGTTGGTTTTTAGGCGTGAAAATCACGTATATTGGATCACTATCTGATGGCTGCGTATTTAGAGTAAATCCGAAACCTTCCTGATAATTTTCATAGAATCCTTTTCGTAGATTAGCTAAAACATATCTGCCTAGATCGCCTGTTCGATAATATTGGGTAAAAGGGATCCAGAAATCAGGTTTCACAATAACCTTGTTGAAATGGAAAGTTATTGCAGGGGATTTCTGAAGCGTGATGCTCTTATTTAGATTTGATGTGCCAACAACATCATATACAGAATTATACTTTGGGTTGTATGCGACCATTTCTGAAATTCCGCAAGGCGTTTTCCCGCTGGTTATTCCGTTGCGGTCTGTTAATCCCAATAAGCACGGGCCGAAAGAGACTTTGGTGTCTGGTATAGCTGTCCCGTTAGTATCCTGCACGAAGATTTTGGCTGAGCATTGCTTGTCTGCACAAGGATCCTCTAGATCTGTGAAGTTCCCTTTGTAATTACAGTTTCCTATCTTGTTTGCTTCTATTGAAGAGTAGGTTGCAAAATCGAATTCGAAGTCGCCTGATTTTACTGATGTAATTATAGGCATGTCTAAATTGTATTCTATATCAAAAGAAAGCAGGCACTTCGGGACCCAGTCATAAAGGGATCTCGAGTTTATCAAAGCTATCGGCGCGTCAGGAGACCCGAAATTTTTATTGTTTACATCAGAACCTCTCTTAAAGCTCACTTGCAGATCAGGATAAGTATTGTTGTTGACAGAGGGTATATAATAATCTAAATATTTTCTTTTATCGACAGGCTGGCCTGGGATGAACTGATCTTCCAGATATCCGCGGATTTCCAATTTCTGGTTCTCAGTCATGTTATAAGTAAGGTTTTCATATGCTGTCAGGAAAAGCTCTTTACCTTCTGGATCCAGGCTGTTATTCAGATAATCGTCTAACGTTTTCCTTTCAGGCGATGGCGGTGCATGCTCCCACAAAATTGTTTTAGATAGAGCGTAGTCTACCAGCTTCTGCGCTTCTTTTTGGAGCTCTGGAGCTGTTCTTATTATAGATTCCCCGCATTTGCCGAGTATGCCGAGCGTTGGGAAATTTTTCTGGTTTGCGTGATAAAAAAGCGATGCTATAAATTTTTCGAAGTGCCTGATTTGGGAATTATCTTTTACAAAATCAGAGGCGAAGCTGTAGATCCTTCCTAGATTGACTGGAATTGTTATTTTGTAGGGCATTTCTAGAGGGAAGCCTTCCAAAAACGTTGGAAGATATACATCAGCAATGATATCGTTGTCCCTTACAACTACATCGACATCCTGAGGATTTATTCTATTTAATTTTATTTCCTTTCCATACTTTGCCTGAAAGTCCTTAACATCAAGCGAGTTTATTTTGTTTACAAGGCCTGTTTTTATGTTGTTGGTTATTTGGTCAAGGGTTGGGATGAAGTTGTTTTGGCAGACACCCCAATAAGGGACTTTTTGCCCTGCAAAATTTATTGTTTCAACGCTGGGGTTTAGATAGCCGCCTTGCTTGCCTATTTGGGAAACTATTTCAGAACCTGTTGACTGTATTAGCCTCTCCATGTCAGACTTTAGAGAGAGCTTTAGCTGTGCTATATTAGCTGGCTCAGGCTTGACAAGGAAATTCTGGGAGACTACTACGATCACGGTGGCAGAAACAATAACTAGAGCCAGCACGATCACTATTTCAGTTTGGCCTTTCAGGCTCCTATTGGTATTATACATATTTAGAATATTTAGCTAAACTTAGATAAAAGCCATAACATAAGCTTATAATCAATATGTAGAAATAGGGCTCATTACCTATTCTCTTCATCCCAATTCCCCTCAACCGAGACTTTTTTGCTTTTCTTGAACATGACGAATACAACTGCAATGACCACAACAACGACTATCAGAATCATTGTGGTTAGGTCGAGGCCTTCTGGCTTAGCTGATTTTGAGGATTTTTTCTGATCAACTAGTTGGACAGATTCGTTCCCGCTAGATGGTTTGTTTGCCAGATCATTGAATGATTTTAAGTCGTCGGAAAGGCTGGAATCTCTTGTGTTGACAAGGACCGAGTTTATACTGTTCAAGGTGTTTGGATCCAAAACTTCTGTTATCTTTGCCCTGTTCAGATCACAGGAGGCTTCGTTCACAGAAAGCGTGGCCTGTACAGACTTGCTCACTTGGCCTTGAACTGCCACAGTGAAAGTGTATAGGCACTCTGACCCTTCAGGGTTGATCTGAATAGCGAGATCTTCAGAATTTCTTATTGTTTTTTTGGTTGTATTGAATGTTGAGTTCAGGCCTTTTGGAAGCTTTAATTCAATAGTATACTCTTTTTCCTCGCCGTAGTTTTTTATTTCAAGATAATACTTCACAGGCTGGGATCTCTTTGTTGTCGCAGACGTCGGCATCAGGCTTAATGTAAAGTTTCCAGATGCCTTTGCTGACTCAGGGATTTTTTGTGTTGTAAGTAGCGAGGAGGACGTTTTCGTGCAGCTTGGAACTGTGCATCCTTTAACAACTGCTTTCACATTAAGGATAGTGTCGCCTTTCAAAAGTATTTTGTCTTTTAAGAGCATCTTCTCCTGCGGCACTGTAGTTAAGGTAAAAGTTTTCCCTGTTTCAGCGACTGTAACTTCAATATCCAGCTTTAGCGTAGAGTAGACCTCTATCTGGTATTCTGTCTCTTTGTTTAACTCCCCATAAATTATAGGATCGATTTTTATGTCAAAATACTTTTGGTTCAAGTTTACCACAGTGCACGGATTTCCTGAACCTGTGTCCTGGTCCTCTTGGGGGGCGACGCAGATTCCATAATTAAATTCTTTTTGCTTCCCTTTTGTGGAAATTGTGAATTTCACTTTTTTTGTCTCATTCACTTGCCTGCCAAAAGTGTTTATACAAATAGGGATGCTAGCCGGGTTTCCGGGATCTGTTAGGACAGTCGAACCTGAGAAATCGCACCACTCGCCACAGTCAGATGTCACATAGAAGCTGCTCAGCAGGCCAACTGCGCCGAAATCGTCTGGTACCTCGGTGCTTATACATTTTAGTGAATCTGGTTTTATTGCGAGGTTTGTCCCGTCTTTAAGGGCTGCTTGAGAGCCTGCTACTATAGCCAGAAATAAGAGGGAAGTTACGAGCAGTATGACTAATTTCATAATTGTTATTATTTGGCTGAGGGCTCTTATTAAAGGAGATCCAATTGTTCTATTGGTAGGGCGCTTTTACCACAATCACTTAAGCCTTTGGTTATTCAGCATAACTAGTAGCAATATAACAGGCTCCATGGTTATTTAGATTAACCAGATTTTGCTAGCAGCCTTCTCAAACTTTTCTTATAGAAAATCTAAAAAATATTTTTTTACTATTAAGCA
>CAYYYJ010000016.1:0-22958 GCA_964476045.1 uncultured archaeon
CCAGCCTAAAAAGGTTATAGCGCCGGCCTTGTCTGACCACTCCTTTAGTCTAAGAACTCTGTCCTTGGGGAGCTTTGGTTTTATCTCCCATGATTTGGATTCTATTGCAATTATCAGACCGTTCTTGATTGCGACTATATCGACTGGAGAGAGTTCTCCACCAGAAGAAGGCGCCCTGATTACAGCGAAACCCTTAGAGTTAAGGTAATGGAGAAGTTCTCTCTCAGCTCTCGCGCCTTTGGCATAAGTTTTCATATTCAATTTCTAAGATCGGGATATGGATACTGACCGATTATGATGTACCCACTCAACATCTTTAGGATAAAGTTCTATAGATATACTTATTTAAGCTAATAATTAGATTACTTGTTATGAGAATACTTGTATTAGCTGATATACACAGCAGACTAGATAAACTTGCACAAATTATAGACGATGTAAAAAAAGAAAAGTTTGATTTAGTTGTTTGTGCAGGGAATCTTACAGACAGTTTTGACAGCCCCCTTGATTTGGAACAGATTGATGTTGCTGACATGGTTGTGCAGAAACTGTTTTTATTGAAAAAGCCTTTGTTATGCATACCTGGGAATCATGACCCTTACGAGATTGTGGATTTGTTTGAAGAGTATGGGGTGAATTTGCATGACAGGTCGAGAAAGTCTGGTGCGATGACGTTCATTGGATTTGGTGGGGCCGAGACTCCATTTAACACGCTCTTCGAGCCTTCTGATCCCGAGATAAAGGAAGGGCTGGAATACAACAGCAAAAACTTGCTTCCAGGCAAATTTATTATGGTTGTGCATAATCCGCCGAAAGAAACTAAAATGGATAAAATACTGTCTGGTGAACACGTCGGCTCGAAAGCTGTGAAGGAATTTGTTTTAGAGAAGAAGCCTTTGCTATGCATATCTGCTCACATACATGAAGGGGCGGGAGAAGACAGGATCGGCCAAACTGTTTTGTTTTATCCAGGCCCTGTAATTAACGGGAAATACGGATTTGTAGATATAGACGGGAACAAAATAAAAACTGAAATGAAAAGCTTGGAAAAACCTAAGGACAAAAAGAAATAGCTGTTTTTTATAATAGTTTACAGGAGGTTTTATGCCAATTCGCCTGAGATAATTTTCACTCCTTTATAATTCTCCTGCCATCCTTCTTTTTGGATTAGCCAGAAGATGTCTGGCTCTTCTGAGATTATATAATTCTCGTTTGGTGCGATTGGTTCTGGGAGATATCTGAGTTTCAGGTATTCGATTGCTTCTGCTTTCTTTAGTTCTGTTTCTGGCTTAAAGGCAAGTATATTTATTGTCTGCTGTTTTTTTATTGAAATTGAACAAGGCGTTTTGAAGTCTTTTATTTCTTTTGTTTTGTTTATTTTGATACAGGGGAGATTTTTTTCTATGGAAAAGGAGAGGGAAAAGTCTATTTGTTTTATCTTTTTATCTAAAGGGATGTCTGGATATGAGACTGCTGTCACATGGAGTTTGTTTTCTTTTAGCTCGCCTGTGAAGCCGAGGACAGAGTTTTTAGGCAAAGGCTTTTCATAGGCTATTTGGATTTTGCCTGCTGGATCTTCTAGAGTATATCCCCCGACTATTTTTTCTGAGATTAGGCCTATTACTGTGGCGCTTTGAGCTGCTGGTGTGATCTTGTTGATTGAAATTGGGTTTAGTTTTGTGCAGAGGATGTTTTTTAGGATTGCATATTTTGTATTGTAATACTGGACAAAGTCTTTTACAGAAAAGGATTTTGATGGCTCTGATTTTTTTATTGAAAAAGTGATTTCCAGCTCCACGTGTTTTGGCTGTACTGTTGGGGCTTCGGGGCTTTGTTTTAAAATTTCCTCCTCGTCTAATTTTGAGAGGACCAGGAAGTTTTTTGTTTTTAGTGTTGGGAGTATTGAATTTAGCTTTTCTTCTGTGATTTGGTCTAATACTGCTGGAGATATAAGAAATCCCTCTTCGAGGAACTTGTTTACTATTTCGGATTTGTCCATGGTTGATAATGGAGGCTAGGTTTTAAATCAGGTATAGTAAATACTTATATGGATCAGAATATCTGTGTTTTTGGGGACAGTGTTACATGGGGAGCGTGGGACAGGGGAGGAGGCTGGTCCGCCAGATTGAGGACTTTTATAGAATCTAAAAGTCGGGAATATTTTATTTACAACTTGGGTGTTTCTGGTGATACCACGAAAGAGCTTCTGGAGAGGTTTGATGTTGAAGCAAAGGCGAGATCCCCTCAGGTCATAATTTTCCAGATAGGAGATAATGACTCCATTTTTGTGAAATCGGAAAATAAAAATCTGGTTTCTTTGGAACAGTTTGAAAAAAATATTGAGAAGCTCATTTCAAAAGCAAAGGGGTTTACTTATAAAATTATTTTTCTTGGAACCAGCCGGGTTGAAGAAAACAAGACCAGACCAATACCGTGGCAGGAAGATTTTCATTATACAAACGAGTATCTTGAATTATATGATAAGAAAATTAAGATAATTGCAGAAAAAAATAAGTGTGATTATTTGGATGTTCATAATATATTGACTGTGAAGAATCTGGATGCTGATGGGCTGCATCCGAATTCGAAAGGCCATCAGAAATTGTTTTTGAGGGTTAGGGACTTTTTGGGGAAGGGGTTTGTGAAGGTTTAAGCCAAATAATTTTCAGCCAAAACCTTTTTTATCTTCTCTATCGTCGGCTTGCTTAACAGCAAGCGGATTTCGCGGGTGCGGCCATAACGGCCTTTTGAGATGACTTTTGTGTTCAGGACGCCGAGCATGTCTAATTCGCCTATCAGGTCAGATACTCTTCTCTGTGTCAGATTTTTGAGGCCAGCATTGGAACAGAAGTTTTGGTATAGTTCGAAGATGTCACCTGTTTGGATGTTTTTCCTCCCGTTTTCAACAAGCCTTATTGTCGCTGCGAGGACTGCAAGAGACTGTTTTGGCTGGGTTTTTACTATTTCAACTGTTTTGTCGAGGTCGAGCTTGTCTTCAGCGACTTCCACGTGGGACAACAAAACTTTTTGGTTCCCTTCCCGTTCTGCGATTTCGGAGGCTATTCTTAAAAGATCTAAAGCTTTTCTGGCGTCGCCATGTTCTTGGGCTGCGAGGGCGGCGCATTTTGTGATCACTCCTGGTTGGATTACACCGGAATTGAAGGCGAAGCCTGAGCGCTGGTTGAGGATGTCTTGGAGCTGTAGCGCGTTGTATGGAGGGAACAAGATCTCTTCTTCAGATAAGGAGGATTTTACCCTCGGGTCTAAATTTTCTGTGAAAGTTATGTCGTTTGAAATTCCGATAATGGAAACCCTTGCGTTTTTTAGTTCCTGGTTTATTCTGGTTAGAGTGTAAAGGAATTCATCACCGATTTTTTTTACCAAGGCGTCGATTTCGTCGAGGATTAGTATTACATTTTTCTTTTCAGCGTCTAGGGCCTCATAAAAAATCCTGTGGATTTCGTCGGTTGGAAGTCCTGTCGGCGGGACTTTTTTTCCGAAACTCCTTGCAAGCTCTGCAATGAGGCGGTATTCTGTGTCAGCTATCCTTTTCATTTTGCAATTTAGGTAGATTACTTTTATTTTACTAGAGCGCTTTTCTAGGTCTTGGGTGACCTGCTTGACACAGACTGTTTTTCCTGTTCCTGTTTTTCCATAAGCAAAAATATTTGAAATTTTTAAATTTTTAAGAGAAGGCGCGAGGACAGAGGCTAGCTGCTTGATCTGTTTTTCTCTATGAACAGTTACTTCTGGTATGAAGTCTGGGCTCAGAACATCTTTGTTTCTAAAAAGCTCTGGAAGAGTTTGATAATTAGAAAAAATGTCCTGGAAGGTTTGTTGTTTAGCTGCCATAAGTAGGATCTCCACTAGAAATTAAGGTATAAGATATATGTTGTTTACAGTTTAAAAACTCCAAGTGAAATAGAGGTATATAACACTGTTATATGAAGACCATACCCCTTAATTTCAGATGGAGATTAACAAATAAAACAGTAATAACTAACTAACTATAATATAACAATGTTATAATATAATAAATAAAATAAAGTTAAACTACGGTTTTTCCATAAGAAACAGGGGGGTAGGACTGTGTAATAGCTATTGATATAACAGTGTTATATATTTTAAATATGTGTTTATAATTATTACAACAAAAAGGAAGGCGATTTATAGTTGTTTTTAAAGTCTTTCTACTAATTATCGAACATGGTTTTAGATCCTGACGAATTCGGTGTTAAGACAAGGCTCGCGAAAACAATAGCATCTGAGATTATCTTGTCCAATGAAGCTTGGGTTGTTTTCAAAAAGTGGAGAACTAATTTCAAAGTCTCGCAAAACGAGCTTGCAAAGGAGCTTCACGTCTCCCCATCAGTTGTCTGCGATTATGAGTCTGGAAGACGAAAGTCCCCCGGAATAAAAATAATCAAAAGGTACATCGAAGCCCTGTTTTCAATGGACGAGAAAAAAGGAGGGGAAATCCTCAAAGCTTTTTCTGAAACAACCAAACGAAGTCCTGACAATAGCGTAATCGACGTCAAAGAATTTTTTGGCGGGGTTGGAATAAAAGATTTTTGCAAGATGACAGAATCAGAATTTATTTACAGCCCTGATTCTAACAAGGAAATCTTCGGCTACACGATAATAGATTCTATTCGCGCGATCACAGAAATGTCTTTCCAAGATTTAGCTAAAGTTTATGGGAGCACAACCCAGCGCGCTCTGATATTCACAAAAGTCTCGACAGGCAGGACACCAATAGTCGCAATTAAATTAACAAACTTAAAGCCCGCTTTAGTAATACTTCACGGGTTGCAAACTCCTATAGATCCTGTAGCAAAAATGATTGCAGAGCACGAGAAAATCCCTTTGGCTATCTGCAAGCTCGAGAAAGCCGAAGACCTTATTGAGAAGTTGAGGAAGATCGAATAGATTTTAGTGAGAAGCAACGATTTATTTCTATCCATCAATTAATCTGATGCCAGAAAAAGATGGAATAAAAATCCAAGGATTCTTCGTTGTCATAACAAAAGAAACCAGAGAACAATATAAGAAAGGGAAAATGCGATTTCTGGGCAAGGAACAAATTGTATAGAGTACGGTAGAGCAAAAAGAAAAGACATATCAGCTAATGGGGAATACCAGAAACCGAATCATTTGTTTACAGATCAGATCGCAGTGTTTTCAAAAGAGCCGAAAGGGTTTTGCCTGTTTTAAAAAACTAACAACTTCTTTTATTTCGTCACTACAACTACTAATCGATGTTCATAGAAATCTTACTCTTCACGCTATTCGGAATCGGTGCTGGACTAAGCGCAGGATTGCTTCCTGGATGGCATCCAAATTCTGTGCTTACTATATTGCTCGGCTCTCTGAGCTTGTTAGCTGGTTTTCCAGTGTACGCAATAATAGCTTTCATTGTTTCTCTGTCTATCACAAACAGCATTTCCGGATTCCTTCCTAGCATACTTTTCGGGGCTCCAGACGAAGCGACTGAGCTCTCTGTGATGCCAGCAAACCAAATGATGCTTGAAGGAAGGGCATACGAAGCGTTGTTTCTTACAGTGATAGGGGGTGTGGGCGTCGTGATCCTAAGTGTAATAACTTTCCCGCTGCTTCTGTATTCGCTCCCTTTTCTTTACAATAATATCGCTTCTTGCATCCATTACATACTTATTTTCATAGTTCTCTGGTCGATAATCTCAGAAAAAGACAAAGCAATCCTCTATTCAACAATAATATTTTTTCTTTCAGGTTTTTTCGGCCTAATTTCTTTGACAGCATACCCATCAATTTCCATATTCCCAGCGCTCTCAGGCCTTTTCGGAATAAGCGGCCTCCTATTAGGCCTAGGGGGCCAAACAAAAATTCCAAAGCAGAGCGAAACTCACACATTCTCTGTTAGTTTCAAGGGAATATTTGCAGGATGGATAGCTGGCCTTATTGTTGGAATTCTTCCTGGAATAGGGTCTTCACAGGCAGGGGTTCTCGTATCCAATGTTTTCAAAGTGAAAGCAAAAAATTTCTTAACAGCCCTCGGCGGGATAAATACCTCCAATATTTTTTTCACTTTCATAGCGTTCTTCACGCTCGCTAAAACAAGAAGCGGAGCTGCTGCAGCAATTTCACAGCTTATCACAACACCTACATTTTATGACGCGATCTTTATCATGATAATAGGATTGATCACAACTTTTGTTGCAGCAATAATAACACTAAAAACAGGGAAACTAATAATCAGAAGAATAGAGAACCTCAGTTATAACAAATTAAACTTATCAGTGATTGCTTTGCTCACAGGGTTGACAGTTGTTTTCAGCGGACTAATAGGGATCCTTATACTCTTTGTCGGTATTTGTATAGGCCTGCTCGCAAGTGTGTGTAAAATAAAGAAAAGCACAATGATGGGGTTCTTTTTGCTTCCAACTATTTTGTATTTTGCTGGATTGAATGCTCCGTTATTTTTTGTTTTGGGGATTTGAGTGAAGGAGATCTCCACATGAAGTGAAGGGGTGTCCTGATAAACCTTATTTTAATGAATATAACAGTGTTATATAAGAAGGATCGAGGAAAGTAGCATGAACTGCTTGGGCTACAAAGTGAACTTCACCCCTCGGTTTCCTGTGGAACTCAGGAAACCGGTATACATAAGTCGCGTGAACCCTTCTAGAAGAAATCTCGTGAACAGCCCAGGATTTCACATGAAGTAAGCTTTTTCCTAAAAAGCTTAAGCAAAAACGACCCCTGTATAATGATTTCCTGTGCGAAATGAAGGAGTTCCATGAGAAGTGAAGGAGCCTGAATATAACAATGTTATACTGAGGCGCTTCCTCAATTTACCAGTAGCTGTTCAGCAGCCCCCTGATCAGAATTAAACAGCAAATGCCCGCCGCATTCACAGAATCCAGTTAGTGGAGGCCTTTCAGCTTTCCTGTTACATATCTTGCAGATAAAGCCAGTGAGCAAGCTGGCGTGAAGTTCGCTTAATTGCTTTTTGTTATCGGTTCCGTGGTCGCTACTGACAGCCATCTTCTTGAAAACATCAAACAACCCAATCTGCTTTCCGTTACCCATAAGCTCAGATTTAGTCACACCTAATGCCAAAAATATCCTTTCTATTGGAGGCAACAGCTGGTTTTCAATATAGTATTTTGAATCAACTTCTAGCCTGTTTTCCACAACGTATGCAGGATCTTCAACTCTTTTCGAAAGTATATCGTTCCCTTTGATTATAACATAGCCTAGCCTGTCGCCGACGCCGACAGCCTGCCCCCTCTTCTCAATCTTTTTTGCAAGTTCTACATGAGGCTGGACACCCACATAACTAGTCAGCTTCCTAGTGATCCCTTTTGTAATGACAAGCTTGTTCACATCAACTTTGTTTTTTACAACAAGATCAACAACAGTTTTGAAATAAGCCAAAGCCTTTTTAGAATCGTTTTCTTTCAATATGATGTCTATCACCCTTTTCATCGTTTCTGAAACCAGGGGGCAATTATGGGATAACAAGCCGTTGGCTAAAAACGTGTCCGTGCTTATAGTATCTATATCGTAAACATCGTCTACACACAATTCTTCTATCTTTTCTATTTTAGCGAAACAAATATCCGAGTCTAATGTCTTTCTGAATAAATTAACATATCTAATATATTCATCGTCTTCGTCGACAACATTATTTTCAGCAAAATCTAAAATAGTAGATGCTAAAGTTTTTGTAATTCCGATCTGATTATCTGACCTAATAAAGGTGCTGGGAGCATAGCCTGTTTTTAAAATGAGGTTTTCGGCTTCAAATAAAAATGGCAGTCTATCTTTTTTGCCTTTTAAGTATTTAGGTTCTCTATACTCTAATTTTTTTAAACTAAATCCGATTTGCTTTAAAAATAGTCTCGCATTATCGCAGTTTAATCTGAACTCATACGCTTCGCCTAGACTCTTCCTAAAACTCAAATTGGAAGACCAAATACCGAATCTCAGAAGCAAAAGTTTTACTTCCTCCAAAACTCTCCTGCTTTTAGCAGTAAGCCCTCCTACGAGATAGGATTTATTCTTCGATGCAGTTTTATCGTTTAGTGACATGTGCCCATCTGCATCAAAATAGCCCTTCAAAAAGGCAGAAAGCTGCTTTTTTGGTAATCTGTGAACAAACTCAGGTAGCTTTTCTTTACAATTAAAACCAAAATGCCTGAAAAGCTCCTCCAACGTTTTGGAAAAGAAAACAAGATTATAACAATTATTGCCATTATAAAGCTCCCCTTCTATACCAAAAACCCGTTTAAATAAACTGTTGTAAAGTACCAATAGTTCTTGGTCTTGATTATAGAGTGTGACTTTCTTTTCTGCTACACTACCGTCACCAAAAACAAAGCCCATTATTTGGCAAAAATCTTCTGTAGTCAAAGTCGGAATATTTATATTTTTTCTAAAATTCGATCTCTCATAATTAAAATTTATTTTTTGCGGCTCGCCGTCAAATTCAATTTTTCTTGCTTGGATTATAGAGTCCCCAATTTCCAAGTCCCGAACCTTTTTAAATTTATATTCACCGTTAGAAAAAACAAAAAATTTGTGATCCTCTGTTGCTTTAATTTCAATAAAGTCTGTTAGAACACTATATATTTTATCTTTTCTTTTCATTTTTGCGGCCGAGAAGTCCTTCTGCAATTTTAGCGTATCCGGATTTATTGTCAAAACTTCGCATTTTTCTGGCAAATCTTTGATGGGCTTCAGTGTTCCATCTGAAAGTTGTATCAAAGTGTCCCCATGAAGACACCAATCCCTTCTAACAGTCTCCACGCCCTTCATCTCTATACTCTCTTCCCAGCCCTTCCCACTTGGCTCGAATTTCCAGGCAACATACCTTTTCTTCGATAGTGGCAAAAACCTCTTGAAGACTTTCTCGAACTGCAGTTCAATAATCCCAGGCAACTCGTCTGTTATTTTAGCAGCAATATCCAAAGCAATCGGCTTTATTTTATCAAGACCCGGTTCGTCTATGTGCACCATAACCGAATCTGTGTTATGCAGCAAAATCTGTCCGCAAGAATCTACAAACATATGATTCTTTTCTACAGCGAGATCATAAACATACCCTTCATAAGCTTCTTCTGAAACCTTAGTATCCAGTCTTTCGTTATAATCAGAGCACGCAGTTATTCTATAAACACCTTTGTTTTTCCTGAATTTTATTGTGTGTCTTTTGCCTAGTCCAGTCAAAAGCAAAGACAGTCCTGAAGCCAAGTTAAGTGATTTCGTGTCGTATCTAAAATCATCTTTTTTATAAGCGTCTGTGTATCGCGGGCTAGTCTCAATGTAACCATCACCTTTTATCATGTTCTTCAGAAGCAACATCTGTTTTTCTCTAGGTACATGGAAAGCGAAGCTAGGGATTTTTTTGCCACCGCTTTTCTGGCCACATAGGCCTTTAAAAACAACAGAAGCTAGTGCATTCATCATCTGCAGTTTGTGCGTTTTGTCCTTGTATAGAATAGTTGTGTTGCCATAATTTAATTTCCTTATGCCTTTCGACGATTCAATGACGCAAGACATAGCGCCCTCGAAAAGCATCATGTAGTCTTTCTGTAGTTCAGTAAGCCAGTTTATGTCAGAACATGTTATACTAGCTCCGTATCTAGAAGTGGTTTCCATCGTGGAAGAGGAGCCCTCCGCTATGTAAGCCCCACAGAGTCTGCAAAGAGCATCAAACTCAGGAGAGTTTATTTTAATAAACCTTTTTATCCTAATAGGGGCTTTCCTGTTAGACCAACCAAACCAGACATAAGACTCGTCGCAATGGAATTTAGCTATCTTGGCAACGCCTTTATAGACGAAAGTATGCTCATATCCGTTCAAAAGTTCGTAAATGTCCAATACATTAATTGCCTTTACTCGTGGCAAAGATGTTACACGCGCAATGCTTTTCTGAATTTCAGTTGGCCTACTCTCTCTTAGTATCCCACCATCACTAACCATTATCGAGTGATCTTCTGTAACTACTGTTTCCCCAAATTTCTGATTTACTCTGTAAATTTTCTTATTCGTTTTATGCCTTATAATCTCAGTAATTTCTGACCACTCAGCCTTTAAAGTCTTGGGGTCGGTTGTAAGAGCCTTGTACCCTTTCAGCAATATTACCTCTTTCCCATCAGGTCTGATAACACTATTATTTTTGTTCTCCTCGAATAGTTCTTCTATGTTTTTAACTTCAACTAACCCTTTTTTGTTAAGTAGAGTTACAAATCGATCCTTGGTTACACTGTCCCCATATACAACTTTATAACCAAACTTTTCCATGTTGCTTTTGGTTAAATGTATTATTTCCCTTCCAAAAGAAGTCACGGAATTTGCAATTGCAAGATCGTACATCCTGCCTCTCGCATAACCAAAGTATCCGTAAAAGGAGTTTGCTAGAATCTTCAGCGCCCATTGTTCTGCGTAAAGAATATTTTTCTCGGTATCGGTTGCAGCATTTTTGTATTTTTTCTTTGCGATATCCCTTCTATTCATCAACTCAGTCAAAATAGTCGGTATAATCCCTTTCTTGATCTCAGGCTTGTAAAAGTATGCTTTCACAGGGGTCTCAAATGCCTTGTCTTGGACCAAATCCCCTGCTTTTCTGACTAGCGTTGTAGGACACATATTAAACGAAATAATTATCGAGGGGTACATACTCTTAAAATCAAATACAACAATCTCTGAATGCAACCCTTTTTCCGGTTCGAGAACAAAACCTCCTTTCAGCTCAACCTTTGCTTTAGCCTCTCTCGCAACAACCTCTGAGTCAGTCGGTCTATTAGGGAAAATATAACCGTCTTTGTTAAACTCTCTCAGCAGGAAGTTCTCTATCCTGGTTGTCTCCCCACTGTCCAAGCTGTCCTGCAAAAGAGTCCCTGCAACTTTAGATAGAGCAGAATATTTGTTCATCAGCTTCAATTTCATAACTAAATTCAGAGCGAGCACAGAATCAATCCTAGAATAATATACAAGTTTATCAAAATCTTCCTGAGACCCTTTCCAAAACTTCCCTATCTCAGATTTTTTTACATCAACCTTTTTTTCACCGAGAAGTTTCTCAGCAACAAAATCCAATCCGTATCTGACCAACGAGAAATCTTTCTTAATTATTTTAAAGCTGTCGACTACGACCCTTCCAGTCACTGTGATCTTATAATCTATCCCCACTTTTTTGTCCATAGCAGGCTTTGTTTCACATCGTGTAAACATAGCCCTGACGCTTTGCCTTCTCATCCTCTCTAGAATGTAAGGCATATCGAAATTGTTTATGTTGAAACCAGTAATTATGTCAGGATCATACTCATTTACTATTCTCACAAACTCTTCTAACATAGTTTTCTCATCTTCAAAAGCAGCCACACCTTTCCCATGTCTCGTGCTTATGACAAGGTCTTTCTGCCCTTTATAATCATGCGTGAATGCAAAAGAAATCATTATGATAGGGTCTTTTGTCGCATCAACCATAGGGTTAACATCAGAGTAGCATTCTATATCTAATGCAAGTATCTTCAGAGGGGCGTCAGCCAGTTTATCCACCCTCTCCAGATCACTCAACTTGACTTTCATTTCTGTTTTAACAGTATTAGTGTTCACTGCAGATTCCTTCGCCTTCAGCCAGCACAACCCCCCTAAATTACTATCGTTCATAAACCTGTACTTGAAAAGAATATCAGCTTCGTAAGAAGTAAACCCAAGCCCCTTTAGCTTTTCCCTTATCTCAGGGGTTTTAGCAGGATTTTTTGTGCCAACTTTGTAAACAGTTTTCTCGTTGTCTATGAATTTTCTGTCAGAAACAGAAACGCCCAAAACATTCGGTTCTGTCTTGACTATATCTACAGCCTTTTTATCATCTATGTAAAAATAAGGTTGAAAATCATCATAAAACCCGCAGACAACCTTCCCTTCTTCTGTCTTCCCGAAAATCCTTATGACCGGTTTTTCATCTACCAACACATAATCCACATCTAATATTTGAATTTCCATAACCACAGAAATAACTAATACACTTAGTTATAAATCTTCTTTAAATTGGTTGGCAGATCTGAACACCCTCGTTAGCCTATAAAGCTTTTAAGGTAATTAGAACAACTTTGAATAGGTCTTTATGACAAGAGGGAAGGAAAAAATATTGTTTGTCTGCACAGCAAATACGCACAGAAGTCCGACAGCTGAAGAGCTTCTGAAAGCCGATAAAAGATTTGAAGTAAAGTCCTGCGGAATACACCCCTTATCTCCAACTCCGATAAGCAAAGAGCTTGTAGAATGGGCAGACAAGATTTTTGTGATGTGCGAGAGGCTCGAACACCACCGAACAATAATAGAGGATAAGTTTCCAGACCTAAAGAAACCTATTATCGATCTCAATATACCAGATAATTATTGGAAAGGTGATGCTGAACTAATAGAGATTCTAAAAGTCAAGTTAAAAAACCACATGATAGTACCAAAAAGGAAATGAGATTTTAAATATTATGAAAGCCCTTTCAATCCGACAACCTTATGCAGAGCTGATTTTACAAGGGAAGAAAGCAATGGAATCGCGCTCTGGTCTACCAAGTTCAGAGGCGAGTTCTTGATACACGCAGGAATGAATTTGGCTTTACCTGCATGCAAAAGATTTGGGTTCGATCCAGAGAGACTGATGAAAGGTTGTATAGTCGGCAAAGCTGTTTTAGTTTGTGTGAAAGAGTATCTGACAGATGAAGAATATCTTAAAGACTCTGACAAGCACCTTAGCTCTAAAGAAGGCCTGGAGGAATTTGGCTGGACAGGAAAAAGAAGTATGGATTTATTCTGGAAAAAGTGGAGAGGCTTGAGAATCCAATACCCCTCAAAGGCCAACTGGGATTTTTTGAAGTGAAAATATAAAGCTTATTTCTAATTTTTATGCAGTGTTATGATTACGTGGGAAGACTTCCAAAAAATTGAAATCCATGCAGGTACAATAATATCAGCTGAGGATTTCCCTCAAGCGAAAAATCCGGCTTACAGGCTCACAATAGATTTTGGGAAACTGGGGATTAAAAACTCAAGCGCGCAGATAACGAAACTTTACAAAAAGGAGGATCTTGTGAATAAACAGGTTATAGCTGTCACAAACTTCCCACCAAAACAAATAGCAAATTTTATTTCCGAGTGCCTGGTTTTGGGAGTCGTATTGGAAAACAAAGAGGTTGTATTACTGCAACCGGAAAGAACGGTCCCTGACGGATATAGGGTTGCTTAAAGTAAAAACATCATGGCAAAAAATCCTTCTTCGAAATCTTCTCAGGCAGATATTTCTCTGTGATAAACCGGATATCCTTGTTCGAAAGGGATTCTAACTCCAGCTTATACCCGACTTGTAGCATATTCTTCAGTTCATGCTGCCATTCTTTGGGTTTAAACCACATATAGTTAAGCAATTCCTGTATCCTTTTTTTGTCGCCATCATTTAGTTTTATTGTGACATTTTTAGGAATATTGAATTCTGTGACATCCTGTGTTGTCAACCCAACAAACTTAGCCTCAGGTGTTCCCAGCCTATCCGAAACAAAAGATAGATTTATCGAACCCTGCTTTATAACAGAGTAAATATAGTACCCCCATGCATCAGCATCTGTAACAACATATATCGGCAGCTTCAATTCTTTATGGAGCCTGTTTATGATCCTTCTTGTACCACGGTCCGGCTGACCTTTTCCTGTAAGAATCAGGCAATTGTGTTTTTTCCAAAACCTATCCTCATTGAGCCTATTCCAGACAGCTTGTTTCTCTATAACCAAAACAAAATCCGCATCTGTAGAAACAAGCTCAACAGTATCTGGTTCGCAGATAGAAGGGACTCCATACCCAGACGCGCCGGCTTTTGTGCAATCTGATTCTGTGTTAAAGTTGGGCTCTCTAACAATTAAAGGACCTGCTAAAGATCCTTTTTGGTCTGCATGCAAGTGAAGATTCTCCCTCAACGTGTTCATCGCTACTTCTATATCCTCGAGCAAAGGATCTGACTCTTCCTGCTCTTCGAAAGTGTTTTCCTCTGTTCCTGGTAGAGTCCTCTTCATTATATAATAAAGGTCTCTGATCGAAGTTGTGGTGTGCTGTTTTTGTTCGAGAAGTTTTTTACATTCAGCTGCGACCATCAAAGTCTGCATGAACTTCCTTGTATGAGCTACATTAAGGTAGGTCCTGTGGCTAACCTTGTCGCCGAGTGTGATCAGCTTTGTCTTGTCATCAAAAAATATGTTAGATAAGCTTCTCACTGGTAATTGTATGTCCGGATTCTGGATCTTTTGCAGTTGTTTGATTATCCCTCCGCCCAAGTCCTTCAGATTTTCTCTCGGATCCACAACACGTGTCGCCATAAATTAAATTGTTAAATAGACTGAAATAGCTAACCTATTCCTCATCATCTATATCCCCGTATTCTTTTACCGCTTCGTTCTCGTCTTTCTTCTTTTTAGTCTCTATCGCTTTCGCCTCTTCGGCAGCTTCCATTGCCTCCAGCTCACCTGCTTTTTCTTTCACAACTTTTTCTATCAGGTCTCTGATTTTTTTCGCTGGCTCGTCTGTCAGGTCCTCTATCGCCTTTGCAGTTTCCTCTGCATATTTTTCGAATGTTTTTAACCTCTCAGCCTGATATTCGGCTTTCCTTATCCCAGACAAATATAGTGAGAGCTTCCTCGCCACCTCCTGTAAAGCAAGTTTCACCTCTTTCATTATTATTGGGTAAGAGGCTATAGCTTCTTTCGATTCTGAAGTAAATGGAACCCAGACAGAACATATGTGAACAAAAACTACCACAGGTCCTGTCGGAAGCTTGTCAGATTCTATGCCATATCTTTTCCAATCAACAGACGTCGCAGATTTCGTGATTGCGCAGTCCCCCTGTTGATAGAGTAAAGGAACCCTATTCGCAAATCTCATTATTCCAGGCTCTGTTACAGATCCTCCGTACGCAATTCCTGTTTCAATTATGAATGGGAATCCTCTGTAAACTGCTGGCGACCTCGATATCGAAGTCACGAAATCTGGGTTCAGTTCTTTTTTCAAACCACCTTCCACTAATTTTTCTCCCAGAGGAGACAAGATATCTGTCGGTGGATTCGGAAGCTTGATTGTTTTTACAGCCTCAACTATTTTTACGATATCCCGATCCTCTATTCTTCTAGGAGATATTTTTGAATCCAGTCCAGCTGCTTTGCAGATCTCTTCTGCGCTGGTTTTGCCTATTCTGGTAAATTCCGTTGTAAAGAATGTTTCGAGACTTCTCGCAGCTGTATTGTTGAGTAGTCTTGTCATCACGCCGATTTCTACACCCTTTATATGCGGTGGAATCTGTTTAGGCTCTGGTGGAAGTTGGTCAGTGCTTCTTTTGAATTCCAGCCTCCCTGTCGGAGATTCGAAAACAAGATTAGCGTAAGGGTTTGATATGGCTGTTTCTTTTATGTATTCCAAGACAGATTGCTTGTGTTCCCTGTAAATGCCTTCGCAGATGAATGTGATCTGGAGGCCGTGCCACGTCTGGCCTTTGAGATCCTCTGTCTCCAGAACAACAGCCTCATTTTTTTTAACATCAATTTTCATTTTATATCTATGTGTTGTTCCGTCTCCAGTAGATGAAAGGACTTCTACTGGTTCTCCTGTAGTGAGCTGCGAATACATCACTGCGCATGAGATCCCGAGACCTTGAGCCCCTCTTGATTGCCTTAATCTGTGGAATTTGCTTCCATATAATAGAGTCCCGAAAATTTTAGGTATCTGTTCTTTTAATATTCCTGGCCCATTATCCCGTATTATAACTCTATATTTTTCTTTATCCAATTCCTCTAACTTCACAAAAATTTCAGGAAGGATTCGCGCCTCTTCACAAGCATCTAATGCGTTGTCGACACCTTCTTTTACAATAATCAGCAGAGCCTTTATTTTGTTATCGTACCCTAAAAGATGCCTGTTCTTCTCGAAAAATTCGGATATAGAAATCTCTCTCTGCTGCTTTGCTAATTCCTCGGCGTTCTTGACTATTTCTTGCGGCATATAACCTTTTTCTGCGGAAAAAGCTTTCCTATACTTTTTTAATGCTAGAAACTGATTCCGTATCCAATTGGATAATTATTTCTTTGATAACCTCTCTTTGCACGTTTCGAATTCAACTATTCCTAAATGATTTGGTTAGATAATTATAAATTCAGATGTCTTTTGGCTTCTCGCTGGCTTCTTCTGTTTCCCCTTCCAGATATCTCCAGACGTAATTGTGCATCCTCCCTGCTAGAATCATTTCAACAGCTGTTCTAGCAGTTCTAGTTCGACTCTCCGTGCCTATGATCGAGACTGTTTTCCCGTAAACAGATATAGACACTCCGCAGAACCTTTCTATATTTGCTTTGGCCTTGCCTGATGTTCCTATGACTCTGGCCATCAATCTTTTAATTGTGTTAGGGCTTCCTTTTAAGCTTATCACGTCCAAGAAAATATCTTTCCTGGTTAAGCTCAATGCCTTTGAAGGGGAGAAGCCTCGGCCAATCGCTTTCACAACTTCTGCTGCGCGGACTTCTGTTTCCCAGTCGCCTTCAATCGCTACTTCGTCAGCCACTGTTATTTTTGTGCCCGTCTTTTTTTCTAATTTTATTTTTGTAGTCCCATCCTTTCCAATTAGAATAGCTTTTCTTTCGTTGGGTATAGATACAAAAATCATAGTAAAAGCAGTCCACGTCAACTCTTTATTATCCCCTTTCTCCTCAGCCACTCGAGCTGCGTCCTTGTATACCTGAAAACAACATCACCTTTGACATCGGGCTCGATCTCCCAAGGCTCTATTAAAACCAAATCGCCTAGTTCGACCCAGACGCTTCGCTTCTTCGCGCCTGGCATCCTGCACATCCTCTGTTTTTCGTCGAAGCAGCGGACAGTGAACCGACTTCCCCCAAGTGTTGCCTCCACCCATCCGAAAACTTCTTTTCCTCTAGGAAGGCGAACCCTGACTATTTCCCCTTCAGTAGATTGCGGTCTTTTATACATAACAATAAGATATCTCTATAGTTTAGCCTAAGTCTTTAAAAAGAACAAATTAACGGGTTTTGAATCTCAAAAACCCGCCTATACCGCCCAGATTCAAAAACTGTTCTCCTCCAGGGTGATCAGAAGTTATAATTATTATCTGACCTTTCAGTTTCTCTACCTGTTCCATGAGATCTTTATAAGACTTTACTTTTTCAACTGAGACTAAAATAGTTTCGACAGCTCCAGCTTGAACAGCAGATTCAGTCTCTTTTGCACCGTAAACAACAAGACCATTTGTATTTATCCTCTTCAAAAATTCCTCAACAAAAGACGCCTCTCTCGCAATTCTAGTATCCTTCAGTATTGTGTTTGCAGACCTCTTGATAACTTCCTGTATTCCAGACCTTCCAGTATCAGAAGCCTGCTCTAAAATTGTTTTTTTTGAAAGATCGGGATTTTTTTCTTTGATGTAGTTAAGTAAATTTTCTTTCTCGAAGCCAGGCCCAGCAATTACAATATACTCAGATCTTCCCTCTAAATTTTCCATAACCTCTTTATAGTATCCTGTCCTGTCGCCTGATTCTGATTTTGAGCTCAATCGAGAACCAGAATGCTTAGGATGGATCGACCCCAAAAATTCTATTCCCGATTCTTTCAGCACTGCGAAGTCAGACCCCTCCCGATCTATAACACAAATGAAAAGCAGCGGCTTTTTTATTTTAGCTTTTTTTATTCGATCAAGATGATATTTTTCCCATTGCTTTTCTATTGTAAGTATTGTTCCAGGTTCTATAAGCAAACTATGATGTTCGTGTGTCACGTTTTCAGGCCCTTCAACAATTTTTCCAGTCAGCCTGAGATGCCCATCCAAATTAATTTTTTCGATGGAAATCGTAAGTGTTATAATCTCTCTTTCCCCTTTTACTATTTCAGACCCTCGTTTTATTGTAGTCCTTCTCTCAGTCTTTGATGTAACCTTGTCCCCAATCTCCAGGATTTGTTGTAAATGCCAAAGGTCATCCATGTTTGTAGGCTTAAGAGTTATGATCCCATGCTTCAGATCTTGTTTTAGAATTTCCATAATTAAAGATTAATCTCTATTTTGCAATTAAATATATATTATAAAAGCTGATAGAATAGGAAGAGATTTCAAACCTATTCCTTATAACCTACTTCCCATTTTTTAGCTTTTAATCTGGATTCTAAATCAGATTTCTGTTTTACAGTGGGATTTTTCGTATACCCCAAAAATTGGTTGGATAACTCATTAACCGCTCTATCCATCCCATCATATTTCTTTTTCCCTTGTCGTTTATCTTATCTGTTGTTTTACCTGACACGTTGTCCATAAATTCCGAAGTCTGTCTCAGCTCTTCGATACGATCGTCTATAGATCCTGCAAACTCGAATACAGAGACTTCGCCTGGTTCTGGAATTGGCGTATGGAAGCCGAACGTTTTCATATAATCAGTAGGCTCAAAATATTCTGGCATATCGCCTGTTGCAAAATCTACAGCAAATTTCCTGTACCCAGATTTGTTCTCAATGTGGTCTATTCTTTCAACTAGTTGAGAGTGTCTGTAATCTCTAGGCTTCCTAATACCGATATCGTATAAAAAAGTCGCAGTGCCTACAGGAGCACCTATACCTATCATTAAAGCCAATGCAAGTGCTGTGCGTCTTGATTTTGCCATAAAAAAGATTTGTATTCAGGGTTTATAAGGTACACTATTTTATCACTCCAGAGGAACGTCTTTCAGTATTATATATAACACTGTTATATAAAACTATCTTCAGCATTTTAAACCTACTACACAAATATAGAGTAATCTACTTCATAGGCTATGTGCATGTTTGGGTACTGTAGCCTTTGAGTAAGCGGAAGCTACCGTAAAGGCTACAATATGGACGAATTTATTATCGTACTCGCAATCGCCCTGGTTCTTCTAGGCGCTTTCATCTTGATCTCAGGCCCTCTCATAACTCCGGTCCCTGGTAAAGCTGTAACAAATGTCTCGGCAGTAGCCACTATCACAGTTGGTCCTGTCGGTTATGTCTCCTCTATACCCTCAAAAGTTGTGGAGATAAAATCATTTTCAGCAGGGACAACGCAACAGGAAACACTCAAACAATGGCAATCCCAAGAAATAGTAGGCGGCATCTTTGACACAAAGCAAATCTCTGAACCAATACCAATCAACAAAAACACCCTAGACCTGACAGAGCGCGCTGCATTAGAATTCGACGTAAACAAAGACAAAACAAATTCAGCAGAAGACCTTGTTGTCGAATGGAATGGAATCCCCATCTTCAAAAGCAGGCCTTCTGAAGGCCATCAAGCAGTCAGGATACCTAAAGAGAACCTGACAGAATCCAATACTTTAAAAATCTACACCTCTGCTCCAGGCGCAGCCAGCATAGTAAAATCCACTGTCTACAGTCTAGAAAATTTGAAGCTCAACCAGGAATCTGGCCAATCGAGGATAGAGACTCTGGAACTAAATTCGTCTGACCTAGACGTCTTTGAAAAAGGCGAGCTAACTTTCACAGCAATCCCTAGAAGCGATCCTCCTGGAAAGCTAAAAGTAAAAATAAACGGAATAGAACTCTACAACAAATCGCCTGATAGATTTGCTCTAATCAATTTCGATAACACTAACATACCTAACCTCGGCGTCACAAACCGCATCAGCTTCCTAGCAGAAAACGGCCTTATAGACATCCAAAACGCAAAAATAAGTGTATATCTGCTCAGCACAACAGTTGTGAAGAAAAGGTCGTTCTTATTAACTCCCGATCAGCTTTCCAATGTCCAGAAAAAGAAATTGCGTTTAGAGGTCGATGTCTCCCAGAAAAAAGGCGGTAGGCTGACTGTAACGTTGAACGGAGATCCCTACGAATTCTCCCCTCTCCAAGAAGGCAAAAACACAAAACAGATCGTGCCAGCATCCCTTCTGGAAGGGGAAAACAAGATCGAATTCACAGGAACAGGCTCTTTCGACATCCCAGAAGCGAGGATAATGGCTGAATAGTTATTTCTTATCTATATCACTTTTTGTTGTCTCACCACTCGCTATCAGGACGTGTTTTAATATAATCGACCCACATCCTCCAAAATTATACTAGGCAGCTTTTGATTTTGCTTTTATTTCCAGATATTGCTCTTTGGTTAGAGGGAAATTTTTTGAATTATCGAACATAGAGTTTATCAATACATTCTGCTGTTTTGACCACTCCTGATCAGTGTGCGTTCTCACGAAATCTGCCCAAAGGTCAACAAACCATAATCTGTCTTTTCTGTTCCTCTGAATATCTTCCTTAATTTCTTCGAAATCTGATTTGATCATATCCCGCTTTTTTCTATAATATTCTTGAACTTCAATATTAAAGAGTTATCTAGGTGGCCCTCGAAGATCTTTTGTAAATGGTTTGCATCTTCTATGTCCTTGTCTGACCCCAAAAAGAATCTCTTGTAAGCTATTTGTTGCTCTATTGGAGAAGTAAGAATCTCTCCCGAAGGCAAAATCACTTTTAAAGGTTTGTCCAAAGCAGCCAGATCTCCTTTTCTTTTAGCAAACTTGATTTCAAAGTTAGGTATCACTGTATTCTTTAATGCAAACCTCAATGCCAATCCATCTTGCAGATGGCCATACATTTCCTCCACATCATCTGTATTCAAACAAGAATAATGTTTCAGCAGCTCTGTGTGCATTGCATCAGTTTTCTTTTTATCCAGCCTTTCTATAAAAATGTCTATATCTTCTGTTCCCCTAGTCCTCCCGAAGAGTATAGAGACATAACCGCTTATTACCACATATTTGGCGTGTCTCTTCAATATCTTCAAGAAATCCAGTACAAATCGGTCTAACTGATTCTCCACCTTATCCAGCTTTATTGTCTTTCTGTCTATGAATTGCATATTGTATAAACCAATTCTAAGATTAAAATAGGCCAATAAAAGAAGCGCTTGACTCAGATCTTTCCTTCTTCTGCGCAAACCACGATAAAATAGGCCATAGGATTTTTTAGCTGATCAGACCCTTTTATTAAGATTCCTCAAACCGAGTTCTTCAGATTCCAAAATAACGGATTTGCATATAAAGATTAACCAATCAGCCCTTTCTTTTCCAAAAGAAAGGTTTGAGATCGTGTCTCGTCTGTTCGAAAGGACACGAGACATCTCTTCATCTCTCGAACAGGAGATGAAGATCCCAAAGAAAAGGATATACATATAGGATTAACCAATATTTACTAACGAGGTTTGGAGGGAGGAAACCGGTCCTTAAAGGGACGACATCGATCTTATCCAATTGGGATTTCAGCTGGACACTGACCTTATTTAATTGGTCATGGTCAGTGTCGTCCCTTTAAATCGATGTCAACCATTTTCGATCAGTTTCGTCCCTTTGTGGATTACGGCCAGATGTTGAATGGCGGCTCTCAAGATCCGCGAATTTGGCATGAAAAATCTTTACCCAATCTTTATCCCGTTTTTAAGTATCTCTGCAACAAGAGGGTCGCTTTTATTTTTGTAGAACTCCTTGACATTAAAATAATGTATTTCTATTTTCTTCTTGTATAGCTTTTCTTTCTTCCTGATTTTCCCCTCAAATATTTTCTTATTCATATTTTTCCCAACCAGCACGGCTATATCTATATCAGAATCTTCCCTATAGACAAGCTTTGAATATGAACCAAAAAGAAAAGCCTCTGCGTCCCATAAAGAAAGGTCAAAGGCAACCTCATTCACTATAAGAAATATCTGAAAAGGTATTTCTTTAAACCTTCTGTATTCTTCAGATAACAGGCTGATTATTGTTTTTGCATAAGGGAAATTGAAATTGATAGAGTATAGCCTGCCTTCCCTTTTAAGAATCTGCGACCTTACTAATTTTAGCAGAGCCTTGTCCAACGGTGTATTATTGAGTAAAGTCTTCTCCTTTATCTCCTTCCTGTTGAACCTGGATCCAGGCGAGATAGAAAACAGGCCCAACACTTTGAATACATCTTTTTCAAGCAATATGGACATCATAACAACCTCAGTATTTTTTCAATGTAAGGGATCCCCGTGTTCTTCAAGAACTCTTCTGCGCGCTTCCTGTACTCTTCCTTCATAAAGTCTGTTCCAGTATAATACTGGACTTTGACCCGCTGGCTTTTGGCCTCAGCCAAATCGTTTGCGAGAAACAGGAACTCCTTATAACCTGTTTCAAGCATGGCCAGCAGGTTTTTGCTCCTGATCAGGTCTGCCAGAGCTTTTATAGTAGTTGCGTGCACCTCCAGCTCCACTTTCAGCCTGAACTTTTTTGCGAGGAGCAATTTTGTTATATCGTGCATTGCATAATACCCTGAGATTATGCTCCATCTCGGAAAGCTGTTTTTGACTTGTTCACTATGCGCAAGGTTGTCCTTGTACGAACTTTCAAAGAAGCTGATATACCTGCCAAGCTCAGTCTCCCTTATCTTAGCCAGTTTCCCTTCAGCAAGCAACGTTCCTATTGTTACCATATTATACCAATTATTTGGTATATTAAGTATAAAAAGCTTAGTATATAACCACAAATATGGTATATTTAATACCATTTTTAGATCCACGAATCCTGAACTTTGTTCATTAACCACATTCAATTTTGACTGCTGAATGTATAGCGAAATGAGGTCCCCAAAAGAAAAGTATATACATTCAGCCCTTTTAAAAAGCGCTTCTTTTCTTAAAGGGACGAAATAGGCCTTTGACCAATTTTGGTTAGAAGACCTATTTCCAGCTGAAGTCAAAAGACCTGCACTAGCACCTTTTTAGGAAAAAGCTGCACCAAAAAGACATTGCGCAAAATAAAGTATATACATATAGGATTAACCAATCAGCCCTTTCTTTTCCAAAAGAAAGGTTTGAGATCCCAAAGAAAAGGATATACATATAGGATTAACCAATATTTACTAACGAGGTTTGATATGGTTAAGTGTTTGAA
>CAYYYJ010000017.1:0-22542 GCA_964476045.1 uncultured archaeon
ACCTGTCCCTGGTGCCACAAGGCAATGGACTTCCTGAAAGAAAATAAAGTAAAATTCACAGAAGTGAATGTACAGGAAAACCCTGACCGCGCAAACGAAGTCATCGAGAAATCAGGCCAGATGGGAGTCCCTGTTATCGATATTGACGACCAGATTATCATAGGATACAACGAGTCCGCGTTAAAGAAATTGCTAAAGATAAAGTAGTGTTTTAGAGAGGAGCTGTGAAGTATGGTATTATTCGTTGACGACGCCTTGGTTTCAGATATAGCCAGGCAGAATAAGAAAGTGTCTGAACTAGCAGAAAAATGCGATTTGCAAGAGTCTGACAGCACTCTAGGCGACTTATTCTCAAGAGGCGTCAACATGCAGTCCTTTTTCAGAGACATATCCAAGTTCTCAGAAGAAAAAGAAAACGATGATCTGGTTTAGAGCTGTTTTTTGTTAACTTTTCTAAATTTTACAGAAACAAAAACTTCTACTAGAAGTATAAGTATCAGAGCTATGTTTATCCAGAAAAATACAAGATCTTGCTTTACCCAGCTATAAAATGTGAGAAAGATTGCTGCTACGAAAAAAGCAAAAGTGAACCTCAAATCCATAATGCTTTTGTGCCGCTTAATTGCTTCACAGGTCTCTAATATCCAAGCTATTACAATTATTATGCCCCCAATTACGCCAAGCAGTTCACCAATCATATCTCCAACCCTTTTATAGTCCCACTCATTTTAGTAGTCTGAAAAATAACCTGCTCATCGCCAATATGATGTATTGTAGCAAGAGCAACCTTTATCTCATCGACTGCCAGATGTGAGCACTTTAAAACACCTGCCTGTGTTTTATCATCCCAAAGGTTTTTTACTAGATGTATTCTAGATTTTGCCACCCCTAGTTCTCCTATAAAATCCAGCAAAGCGTTCATTAAAGCATTCTTCACATCCTGATATTTCAGCTTATTTTTACAGTTCACTTTAAAGAAAACATACCTTTTCTTCTCTTTATTTGAAGGCTTTTTTGTCAGTTTCATACAACCTCAACCCCTGGCATAATCCATCTACCAGAAAGCCTTTTTCTGTTCTCCTTTACTATAGAATCTGAAAGGGCCTTTTTAATTTCAGGGTCCTGGAAACCCAGAACGTGGCCCAACCCAAAAAGCTCAGATCTTGATCTCATCCATTGGGAATCAAAAGCCCCTGAAGTCAAAACAAAAGGCGCTTTGTATTTTTTCACAAGCTTTGCATTAAAGAGCATTTTCTCCAAGAGCCTTGCTCTGCTTACATTAGAGGATTGTATTATATCGTTCAGAGAAAATTCTATCGAAACATTATTTTTTTTAGCTAGTTGATTAATCATCACATGATTTAAACCAGAATCTTCTCTCCCAAGTTCTGGATGAAGCAAAATATCCACTCCAGGAGTCTCGACAGCAATTCTGTTAACCTCGAGATCCCCCCCGTGGACGAGTATTATCTCCGCTTCTTTCCTGATCCTGTTAACAAGATCAGGTATTTTCGTATGCTTCTCTTTTATCTCAACCCCGATTGCTATATCAATCCCTTTATACTGGTTCAATTCTTTTTTGAAAGATGAAAGATCCTCTATATTTGTCCAGTTTCTTGTTATACAAATTCCAGAAAACCCGAGAGCTTTGGCTGTCTTGACAGTCTCCTCTATATTCTCAGAATGCAAGTGATAGTCGTAGAATGCCATAACCAATTATTAGAAATGCTAATAGTATATCTTATATCAGTTATGTTATTTAGCTTCCCAGGTAGAAAGAGGTTACCGGTTATAGACGATTAAAAATCAAGAAGTTGCGAGCGAACCACTTGAAGCTGTCTGGATATTAATAGGATTTAATTCTGGAAATTTCTCCAAAAGCTGGTCAGCTGACACAACCTTCACATCTTTTGGTAAAGCAAATTCAGAATCATCTATCGGAGTCTTGACAGATTTTGCTGCAGTTGTGAATACCATGGAGAATCCCGCGCCTTGAGGTATATCTTTAGTAACTTCGTCTCCACTAACTCCAAAACCTGAAGCAATGAGCTTCATTAAGTTAGACAAATCTAGCTGTAAAGAGTAAGTTGATGACAAAGGCAGGCCGTTTTGAGAATCCAAGCAGAATTCCTGTTTCACATCTTTTATAATCTGCTTCAAAAGGAAAGCTGCTTGCGTAATCTGGTCTTCTGAAACACCTGTTGTTCCAGAAAGCTGTGAACCTAACGGGCCTAAAGCAGACAAAACTTCTTTGCCCTCCAACTTGCTGAAATCACTTACTGTGTACGAAATCTTATCACATCCCCTTCCGATCACAGTATCTTTTCCCTGGGGTCCGAGTTTAAGGGCGCCTTTATCATATAAAGCTTTGAACCCTGCAAGAAGCTTGTCCGGACTCTGTGAAGAAAACTGATTAGCTGAGTTTATTTGTTGTGCCAATCCAGGAGCTTTTTTAGAAAGCTCCCCTTTCGTTGATTTTGTGCATACTGTTTCTTTATCTGTCTCCAGGCATATCGTCGCATCGTTTTTATCCTGATAAACAATCATTTTTTTGAATGGCAGAGCAGCCACTCCTAGCGATTCTTGTCCAGCCAACCCGCTCACATCGACAGACGATCTCTCCTTATCGCCTTTCTTGGCTCCAGAGATATCCAGATTAATAGCAGGCTGATTCTCCAATTGGGCTAAACCAGCTGCAGCTTGAGGGTCCTTCTTCACAGCTTCCTTAAACTTCTCATTTAGCTCCACCTTAAAATTCATTATATAATCGACAGAATATCCAGGGCCTGCCTCAAGAGCTTTTAGTTTCTTGAAAGCTTCTGTGAGAGTTGAAACCTGCGTGCAGCCGCTCACAAAAATAACTAAAGCAATAATAGCAACAAGATAATATTTTTTGTTCATAGGTAAATATAATGTGATTAGTGTATTTAAACTAAGCTAGTAGAGAAAAGTCTCTGGTAAAGTCCTCTCAGTTATCTCACCTGCAATATTCGTAAGCATCATCTTCTTGACTTCCTGCGGATCTTTAGTGTGGCCAAGGACCCACATTAATTTCACAAGCGCAGTTTCCGCAGTCCAGTCGCAGTAGTTCCCTATCACGCCAGTCTCTTCTAGTAGCCGGCCAGCTGTATAGACATTTGTCTGGATACGGCCATAGATTGTTTGCGGCGCTATGACAACAGCTATCCCGGAATCTATCAAAGATTTTATTGCAGGTATTATGCTTTTTGTGAACTTGTCGCCGAAGGGATTGGTTGGCACATTCCCCAAACCTGTAGCAGATATGACAACACCATCATAAAATTTAGACAGGCTTTTGATGGACTCTGGTTTTATCCCAGGGTGTATCTGTATCAAAGACACATTCGGATTAAATTTCGAATCGACTTTAGCCTTCCCCTGCGATCTTTTTCTATAATCTTTTCTAATGTATTCTATTTTCCCGTCCTCCCAGATTTTTGCGAAAGGCAGCACGTTGATTGACCTGAACGCATCCCTTCTCGATGTATGCATTTTTCTGGCCTTAGTCCCTTGGTGTAAAAAACAATATCCATCTGAGCTGTTCGCGTGCATGCAGATCGAGACTTCTGCAATATCTGAAATTGCAGCTCTAGCTGCGCACAACAAGTTTTGATAATTATCGCTGCTTCCTCTGTCAGAACTTCTTTGCGCACCGACAAGAACCACGGGAACAGGCAGACCCTGGAGCATAAAGCTGAGTGCAGCTGAAGTATAGTGCATCGTGTCTGTCCCATGCATCAGAACAACACCTTTGCCCCCACTATTTATTTGTTCTGCAGTTTCGTTAGCTATAACTTCCCAATGGCTCGGGGTCATGTCCTCAGAAAGCAGGTCGAATAATTTCTTCGATTTTATATTGACTATTTCCTGGATTTTCGGGAAAGTTTTTACTATCTCGCTCTGTTCGAAAGCTGGAAATACCGCACCTGTTTTGTATTCAATTTTACTGACAATTGTTCCTCCGCAGCTGAGTATAGAAATAGTCTCTTTTTTTGTGTCCGCTTTCGGGATCCCCGTTTTTCGATAAGGCACATCTATTTTCCCGCTTTCCAGCTTCTCAACTTTTGCGCCTTTAGAATCAATCCCAATGTTGTACCCATTCTCCAGCTTTATCACAATGCATTCTGGGTCGCCAAGCTCTATCCTAGGCATCAAAATACCTTCATAAACTTTGCCATTTTTCGTGATCTTGATCCTGTCGCCAGGCTTTATTTTTTCCAATTCAAGATGCGAATAAATCTTCGATTTCATAGTATCAATACTTTATTTGTCTATTAAATATATAACGTGACTGTACCAACTATACTGATTAATATGATAGATATACTATTGAACTTAATCCACACCCTTTACCAATTGCCTGACCTTATAGGCTGGGGCGGTTATCTAATCCTCTTCCTGATAGTATTCGCAGAAACTGGCCTTTTCTTTGGATTTTTCCTGCCAGGCGATTCCTTGCTAATCACTGCAGGGCTTTTTGCTGCAGGCGGAAAGCTGGATATAATTATCCTGAATGCAACCCTTATTGCAGCAGCTATACTGGGGGACTCTGTAGGCTATTGGTTTGGCCATAGGATCGGTAAAGGGCTTTTCGAGAAAAAAAAATCCAGAATCTTCAAGAAAAAACATCTGCTAAAAGCAAAAGCCTTCTACGAAAAACATGGGGGGAAAACAATTGTTATTGCGAGGTTCATGCCGCTGATAAGGACGTTCGCCCCAATAGTCGCAGGAGCGACAGACATGCACTACAGAAAATTTGTTTTCTTTAATGTGATAGGCGGAATCCTCTGGGTCTTGAGCATGACTTTGATAGGCTACTTTATAGGTTCAACTATCCCGAATGTAGAACAAAATATAGGAGTATTAGTTATTGTTGTTGTGGTTGTCTCTCTTGTCCCAGGCTTGATAGAATATGTAAGGCAGAGAAAAGTGGGGGAAAAGACTGTTCCTGTGCCTGCATGATCCCTGGTTTCAGTTTTATTATAAAAACAGCAAATATAGCACTATGGAACCATATAAGCAGTCTATTAAAGAAGTTCTTTCTGAACTGGAGGCCTCTGAAAAAGGCCTGTCATGCAAAGAAGCTTTGTCTAGACTGGAAAAATACGGGCCTAATAAAACTGCCTCGAAGAAAAAATTCGGCGCTGTAAAAATTTTTTTAAACCAATTTAAAAGTTTTCTTGTGCTCATTTTGATTGCTGCAGCTGCAATATCTGCAATTGCAGCAGACCTGACAGATGCAATACTTATTCTGATTATTCTTATCATAAACTCAGTTCTTGGATTTGTGCAGGAATTCCGTGCAGAAAAGGCAATGGAGGGGCTAAAGAAATTGACTGTCCCGGAAGCGAAAGTTTTGAGGGACAATAAAATAAAGCAGATTTCTTCCCAGGAAATTGTCCCAGGAGATATAGTTTTGGTTGAAGCAGGCGATTTTGTTCCAGCAGACGGGAGGTTAATAGAGTTAACTGGTCTGGAGACAGATGAATCATCCCTTACAGGTGAGTCAACCTCTGTCCAAAAGCAGCAGTGCATACTGAAAGAAGTTGTGGTTGCTGACAGAAAAAACATGATTTTCATGGGAACTATTGTCACAAAAGGGCGGGCAAGCTATATTGTTACAGGCACTGGAATGAAGACAGAGATAGGGAAAATAGCTGGCCTATTGAGAGATATAAAATCAGAAACTCCATTACAAAAAAGACTGGCCCATTTTGGAAAATGGCTTGGTGTCGCTGTAATAACTATTGCATTTCTGACATTTTTCTTGGGTATGATCAGAGGACAATCGCTCTACGCCATGGCACTAACTTCTGTCACAATCGCAGTTTCCGCAGTTCCTGAAGGGTTGCCTGCAATAGTTACTGTGGCTCTCGCTTTAGGGACAAGGGTGATGGCAAAAAGAAAAGCAATTGTCAGAAAGCTTTCTGCTGTAGAGACTTTGGGAAGTGTGACAGTTATCTGCAGCGATAAAACAGGGACCTTGACAACAAACGAAATGACTGTCAGGAAAATATGGTCAGATAATAAAATGATCGATGTCACCGGGACTGGCTATGATGTGAAAGGCGAATTTTTATTCAAAAAGAAAATAGTTGGAATAGCGGATGTAGAAGAATTATTAAAAACAGGGGTTCTTTGCAATGACAGCTATCTTCTAAAAAATAATGATCATGGAAACAAAATCGTTGGCGACCCTACAGAAGGCGCCCTTCTAACTCTTGGAGCAAAAGGCGGCTTTTGGAGGGAAAAATTACAGGAAAAATATAAGAGAATAGGAGAGCTTCCATTCACCTCTGAGAGAAAAATGATGACAACAGTATATGGAATCAACAATAAAATAATTGCATATAGTAAAGGTGCGCCAGAAAATATCCTGGCATCATGTAAAATTGAAAACAGGCAGAAAAACAAAATTCTGGAAAAAGTCGACGAGATGGGTAAACACGGCCTGAGGGTCCTCGCTCTTTCTAAAAGAGAAATAAAAGGAAAACTTGATCTTGAATCTGTAGAAAACAATCTCGAATTTATTGGTCTGGTTGGAATGATAGATCAGCCACGAAAAGAGGTGAAGGATGCAATAAAAACCTGCAGGAAGGCCGGGATCCGGGTTGTGATGATTACTGGCGATCATAGAGTAACTGCAGAAGCTGTTGCAAAAGAGATTGGTTTGGTAAAAGGAAAGGAAAAAGTCGTGACGGGGATTGAATTAGAGAAAATTGGACATGAAGAACTAAAGAAAATTGTAAAAGAAGTAAATGTCTTTGCCAGGATATCACCTGAACAAAAATTAAATATAGTATCTGCCTTGAAAAGCAATGGTGAAATAGTCGCAGTTACAGGGGATGGGGTGAATGATGCGCCCGCACTCAAAAAAGCAGATATAGGAGTTGCGATGGGCATAAAGGGGACAGATGTTGCAAAAGATGCATCTGATATGGTTCTTGCAGACGACAATTTCGCAACCATTGTTTCTGCAGTGGAAGAAGGAAGGGGCGTTTTTGACAATATTAGAAAATTTGTAACTTATATTTTGTCTGTAAATTTCAGCGAACTCTTCTTCATAACAATCACAGTTTTAGCTGGCCTGCCGCTACCTTTGTTACCTGTTCAGATACTTTGGATAAATCTTTTAACAGATGGCGTTCCTTCTCTCACACTCACAGCAGACAAAAAAGACAATGATATAATGGGCAGGAAGCCTAGAAATCCCAAGGAAACTATAACAAGTGGCAGGAAGGCTTTCATCCTAGCAGGAGGCGTAGTCTTGCTCTTGGTCTCTTTAGCAGCTTTCTTATTTAGCCTGGATCAGGGGCTTGAAAAGGCAAGAACAATGGCGCTCACGACAATCGTGCTGTTTGAACTATTGTATGTATTCAACTGCAGATCAGAGAAAAAATCTGTATTTAGAAATAATCCTTTAGCCAATAAGTATCTGGTAATTGCAGTGATACTGACATTTTTGCTCCACCTCTCAATAATCTATATACCACAGCTCTCCAGCCTATTCAGCACAGTGCCTTTAGGATTAGCTGACTGGGGAATAATAATCGGACTTTCCCTCACAGGTTTGCTTGTCCTGCCAGAGATCTTTATCAGGAAAAGATTAGCATGATCCTAATGCCGTATTTATTTTTAAGATTCAATTTTTCTCATGTCTTTTAGAAGAAGGATGGGTTTTTATGGGGCTGCCTTGGTTGCTCTAAGCACAGGTGTAGCAACTGACGTTTCACAGAAGACAGCTTCCAATAGGCAATTTCTGGATGATGTCCCTGATTTGAACCTGACATATGGCGACTTGAAGCTTGCAAGGGAAAAAGAGGCTTATAGGCAGTCTTTCTTTAATCTGTTCTATCAGCAATCTAGGATTCAGGAGTATTGTTCTGGAATATTATATGACCCGCAACTCAAAGCTTTTCAAGAGGATATGAAAAGTCTGGAGAAAAAGTATAGTTTCAGGTCTCTGGCTGTAAATTCTCCTGAAGAGACCTTATGTTGTGTGCCAAATGCCCTAGAAATTGTTGGCAGAATGGAGAAATTGCCTATCTATGTTACGTCTGCCTTATTTCAAAATAAAGATCCAGATTCCGCAGATTTTTTAGTTAAAACTATAGATGACGTAGTCAGTTTAGTTATCAAACACGAGTACGAGGGCCATCTAGTCAGCATATTCAGGGGCTATAGGATAGGCACCAGAACTCTAGATCACAGAGATTCTAAAAGAATAAGGAACAGGAGGTTTGTAGAAAGGCTTGATGAGGCTAGGGCTTCACTGACACAGCTAAGGCAGGTGACACCTCGTGTTTCTAAATCTGTAATAAGGGCCGCCAAAACAAATGCAGAGGTAGCTATTGGGGATATGATAACATATAGAGATAGAAGACAATATCCTGATGTGGCAGATATAGCAGAAGAGCAGTTGTCCCAATGGACAGGATTGATATATCTCTCAGAAATCCCAGGGACCAATCCTAGGGTTGTCTTAACTTTTCTCAACAGATAATTTTGAGAAGCTATAATAGTAACTTCGGATAATTCATATTATGCAGTTTTTGAGTCATGATTTCAAAGAAATTCTTGGAGCTGAGATAATTTCAGTCACAGGCGGGCTTTTTGCAGGCTTTCTTTTGGCAAGCTTTGTTGGCAAGCTGTCTCTGATTCCGGGTCTTCTGATCTTTCTTCCAGGATTTTTGGAGATGAAAGGAAATATCAGCGGCACTCTGGCATCAAGATTAAGCTCAGGGATGTTCCTTGGGGTGGTCAAACCGAAATTCCACAGAAGCAGGGTTTTGAAAGGCAATGTAATAGCAAGTTTTTTGCTCGTTATTATACTTAGTTTAATTTTAGGCTCGATAGCTTACATAGCCAGTTCTTTTGTTTTAGGCGTAAGCGCCCCCCAGATAATTTTGGTTGCACTCATTGCAGGGATAATTTCAAATCTAATAGAGATACCGTTGACAGTTGCCACAACGTTCTGGCTTTTCAGGAAGGGCCATGATCCAAACAATATAATGGGGCCTTATGTCACAACTCTAGGCGATATTGTTAGCATAGTTGCTTTATTGATAGGAATACTGGCAGTATGATAAATAAAACAAGAAAATTATCGAGTAATTATAGAAGGAGAATTGTAAAATTAAAAAGAAAACATCACCATCTTCTGGTTCATCGTATCCACAAAAAACACAATATCTCTTACAAAACTTTGCTTTACATGAAAGAGTATGGGCCAAAATCCCATGTGTCCCATGTCATAATAAAAGAGAGCATCAAAATACTTATTTTGGCTTCGATACTCAGCTCTATGGGCGGATTTGGGTTGAATTCGATACAAAATAAACTATTCACAATCCTTCCTTTGATTATACTTCTGCCCGCTTTGAATAGCATGATCGGGGGTTATGGAGCTATTGTTTCTTCAAAATTCACAACTATGCTTTATCTTGGGAAGATTAGGGGCAAGTGGTGGAATAATGAAAATTTACATAAACTGTTCTTTACAATTCTGATAATTGCGATAATTTCTTCTGTTTACATGAGCGTGCTTTCTGCAGGGATAGCTTACCTCAAGGGCTATCAGATAACATCTGGGCTTATTTTGAAAATGGTTGAGATATCCCTGGTCTCTGCAATAATTCTGGTTTCCTTGATATTTACTATCTCTATTTCAGTTGGCCTCTTGATCTACAGGAAGAAAGAGGATCCAAATAATTTTTTAATCCCAATCGCAACTTCTATAGGGGATTTGGGAAGCATGGGGATATTCTCTTTATTGGTATTTTTGCTGTTCTGAAAAGCTTTTAAACCAAAATCCAAATCTTGATTATGGAAGATCTCGATGACAAATATAAGGCATCTTTTTCAGTTGGCGGGATTGCGGCTGAGGCGGAGATGGGGATAGTTCTCGACGAAGTTAGGGAAAGCAATGCTGTCCAATACTGGTCTTTGACTCCAGGAAGCAGCATAGTTTCTTCCCCTGCAATCTATAAAGATACTATTTATTTTGGCTGTAACGATGGAATTTTATACGCACTAAATGTTAACGGACAATTAAAATGGAAATTTCTCACAGGAGACACAATAGTTTCCTCTCCAGTAATCCACAAAGAGAGCGTATACTTTGGTTCGTATGATGGGAGTCTTTATTGCCTTAATTTAGATGGCGGAGTTATGTGGAAATTTAATTGCGGGGATTCTATTGCAGCTACAGTTTGCATATACTCAGGCAAAATTTACTTTGGCTCTAAAACAGGCTTTTTCTACTGTGTGAAAGAGGATGGCCAGTTGGTGTGGAAAACTCAGCTAGGAGGGGAAATCTCATCTTCAGCGGCGGCCTCTGAGAATGGGATATTTGTAGGTTGCTGGGACGGGCATGTTTATTGTTTGGACTACACGGGACAGATAAAATGGAAATTTAAAACAGGCGGTTTTGTTGCGAGCGGAATCCTTTCCCACAATAATAGGCTTTATTTCCCTTCTCTGGACAAAAAGCTTTATTGTATTGATAATAACGGAAAATTGTTATGGTCTTTCAGAACACCTGAATCAGTAACAGGAAAGGATGTTATAGCAGAATACAATCTGGTTTATTTCGGATGCAGGGACAATAATATGTATGCAATTTCAGCAGATACGGGAAACTTAATCTGGAAATTATCAGCAGAAAACATGATCATAGGGGCATACTCAACAGACGATAAAAACCTCTACTTTGGTTCAACAGATTATAACCTTTATGCAGTTGATAAAAAAACAGGAGGTCTCCTATGGAAATACAAAACAAACGGGATCCTTGTTAGCAGGCCGGCTATTTATAATGATAAAATATTTTTTGGAAACTGGAACGGGAAGTTTTACTGCCTGTCAACAAAAGGCGGAAAGTTATGGGAATTCCAGGCAAGTTCAAAGCCGCCATCACATATTCATGTAGCTAAAAAAGAAAATAAGGAAAAAAGAATAACAATAGAAGATCCTGTTGTCATAAGGGAAGTGAGCCCCAGCGAAACGAAAAGAGATCTTTCAGGATTAAACCTTTACGAATCCAGAAATAGGGATATCTATTCGACATCCACGTTCAATACAGGATATCTGAAAGCGAAAAAGATAGGAAGGGACGGGCGCGAAGAAGATGAGTATGCAGGAGCGCATCACTAAGTTTAAATATATGTTATAACATATTATAATTTGTATGTCAGAAATATTTTCAGTCAAAGTTAGGAAAATAGGGAGTTCAGCAGGCGTCATAATGCCCAAGGACCAGTTGGATTCCATGAAAATAGAGATAGGGGATGAGATAGACATTTCCGTGTTGAAGCACAGGAACCCAGCTGACATAGAGGCATTTTTTGGTATAGCCAAAGATTTTAAACATAAATTCGAAAGGGATAAAACAGCCAGAGAGTTTTAATGCTATTTGACACGTCTTCTTGGATCGAATATTTTGAAGGCACTCATAAAGGAAATAAAATAAAATCTATTTTAGAAACTCGAACAGTTATATATTCTCCAATAATTATCATAGCAGAAATATCAGTTTGGGCATCCAGAAATGGGAAAAACCCATCCATGTACATAGATTTCATTAAAAAGTCATCAAAGATACTAGAATTGAATGAAAACGCCCTAGACGTAAGCGGCAGGTTTTATTGGGACAGGAGAAAAAATAAAACCAAAATAAATTTAATAGATTGCATCATTTACACTACTGCGAGGCTTCACGGCCTGGTCCTATTGACAAAGGACATGGATTTTCAAGGGCTGCCTGATGTGCAGATTTTATAGTGTAAAGCAAAAGAACACGACACGATCCCAGAATGTTATGAACCTAAAAAACAAAACAGCTGTCGTAACAGGCGGCTCCCGGGGAATAGGAAAAGCTATTTGTAAATCGCTTTTAGACCAGGGTTGCGAAGTTATTTTCTGCGGGAAAGACAAAAAGAACCTAGAAAAAGCAGAGAAAGAATTGGGGGAATATGGAGATGCAACAGGCTATTTAGTTGACCTGTCAAAAATTTCTGAAATTAGAAAGTTTACCGGAAAAATGCCTAACATCGACATACTAATAAACAATGCAGGAGTTGCTTACTACAAAAATTTTTCAGACAAGACTGAAGAAGAGATAAATCAGACTATAGACGTGAATATAAGGGCTTTAATTTTACTGACAAAATATCTTTTGCCTAAGATGAAAAAAGGCTCTTTGATAATAAACATCTCCTCAGGAGCAGGAAAGCACGGATTTGGCGGATTAGCTGTTTACTGTGCCTCCAAGTTCGCAGTAATAGGATTTACAGAATCTTTGGCTCAAGAATTGAAAAATATAAAAGTAATCTCAGTTTGCCCTGGGGGCGTTGACACAGACATGTATATGTCAATGTCTTCGAGGCACCCTTCCCTGAAACCAGAGCACATTGCATCCAAAGTCTTGGAAATATGTACAAAACAAAGAAATATTAAATCCGGATCTTCTATTGATGTGTATAAGGCAAGTGATGCCCTAAATTACATGAAGTTCAAGTACTTTAGGAAAAAATAAAATCAGACGTCAGGCAACTGCTTGTTTATATCTGAGATTGTATCGCTGACTTCTTTCAGAACACTTGAAGTATCCTTTTCCAAGCTAGCTGCTTCCTTCTCTGTTTTTACTTCAGTTGGAACAGATGCAATCTTTGTATCGCTGATTGGGGTAGTTGAAGGTTTCATTGTTACAACAAGTGCTATTAAAATTACTAAAAGTAAAATTATGCACCCAAACACGATCTTCTCTGTTGATTTATTCATAGATTATATTGCCCCCTTTATTCATATGGATTTTATTTACCTACTTGTCCAGGAGTCGGACAGTCTTGCGGACAATTCTCATATGTTTCACCTGGCCCGCACCAGCCGGCACCACAACTGCTGCTAGGGCTGGCTGTTGGAACAGTTGAATATGTTGGTGAGGCGTCTTTCAGACATTGACCTGCTGTAAATCCGCTAGTGCTAGTCGAACCTAATGAACCGCAAACATTCCCATTCCTGCAATATCCTGCTCCACTATCTGCAACATCATAAACTGAAGGTGATGGACAATTTACTGAAAGTGTTGGAGAGGCTGTTGGTGTAGCTCCAGACCCAGCTTTACAAGCATCTATCTCATAATCCCAGTACTGGCCAGAAGCGCATGCTGTTTGTGTTATGCACTTTCCAGTTGGCGGATCTATATATTGGCCTGGGCCAGTACAAACAGGACTTGGAGCAGGTGTCGGCGATTCTTTGGCCTCTGATCCAATGACTGTTTTTATAATTTCTGTTACAGACTCTAAAACGCCCTTTATCTCTTTTTTAAGATTTTTCAGATCCTCAAGATCAAATGTAGATATTTTATCCCTTATCCCTTTTTTAAGGTCATCTAATTTAGTTATTGTTTTGTCCAACATCTTGGACCCGTCATACCACCTGGAGGCAGTGTCTGCGTCCCCTTTTGAAGTATGATAGTCTCCCAGTTTTGTCAAAGCTGATTTCAGGAAATCAAATTTAATCTTCAGCTGCTCTATTTGTATTACTATTCCTAATAAAGTCGCGCTGTCAACATCTGTATGGCCTATTTTTTTAGGCGGCTCTTTTGGCTTCACTTTTTCATAAACAATGCATTTGTTTTGTACGCAGCCGCAGTTTTTGTCTGGCCTTGGAGATAATACTTGAGGGCAGATTGACGAGGGTGTTCGTGGGGGTTGAGTTAATAAGGAATTGCATGACCATGATGCTCCAGCCGATTCAGGGCAAGAGTTTGTTGACAGCCAAGTGCAGTCCTGGTCTGTATCGCATGACTGCCTAACTGTTCTTTCTATGGGTTCAGGTTGGATAGAATTACTAAAGTTGGTTTCGATCTGGGGGGAAGGCAAAGGGCTTGCAGAAGGTTTAGGTGTTGTAGAAGATGAGGGTGTTGTTGTGTTATTCGATGAAGCTGGTGTATAAGTGGGTGAAGGCGTCCCCAATGTACACTTTCCCAGGCTGCATATCCTCCCTCCTTGGCATTGGGAATCGACAGTGCACATATTTATAGTGGCTGTAGTTGTTGCTGTTGTTGTCTTGCCTCCAGAGTCTGTAGCTGTGAATGTTATTGTATAAAATCCAGCATCTGGTAATTCAACTTGTGTCGAATAAGAGCAATCATTCTGGTTTGTGCACAAATTAACCCATACTGTTCCTGAAGTGCCTGCAGTAGACCAGGAAGCTGAAGTCAATTTTATATCATCTGTTATTTTTGCTGAGAGTGTAAAGGCGAGGCCGCGATATTGGGGCGATGGGACTGCGCTTACTGATGTTATTAATGGCGGGCTGTCAGAAGATGTAGGAGTCGGGGTAGGGCTCGGCGCGCCCTCACCATATGAAGTGCCTGTGCATAAGGGTTGTGCTGTCCCTATACAGCAGACATAGCCCTGACAGTCAGTTGCCCACTGTCCACTCCAGGAGCCTTTACAGTCGCTGACCGAACCGGAGCAGCAGACACCACTATAAGTAGAGCTTACACTTTTTGCTATTGCTGGACACGTTTGTGTGCAAGGCGTATTCCCTGCCCACACAAGGCCAGACTGGAGACTGGTTTTACAGCAATAACCTGAAGTATAAGCGTAGCCAGAACAAAGACATCCAGAGCCTGGAACAGCGCCTTCTGAACACTGTGGAGCTGGGGAAGAACAGGAATTCGAAGAACTGGAACTGTAAATGCTGTTACAGCAGTAACCAGTATTGTAAGTTGTCCCGCCGCAATCGCACGCGCCACTGCCCGGTATTGGCCCATTCACGCATGGCGCGCTTTGTGCCACTGAAACAGATGCAAATAATGTGAAAGCAAAGATAGTTAAAACCAAAAATGTTTTATACTGCATGATAACTATTTACTGCATCTGCTTATAAATGACTTGTATGCAGCCACCTATTTTCTAGATAATGTATCGTCTTATTCATTTAAGCCACTTATAAAATTTAATAGTATAATAATTGCATGCCATCCCAATACGGAACAATCATCTCGACTTTCGACTCCCCTTCAACAAGAAAATTTGCATTCACAATTAGCAAAGATGTTGTTGTGCATAGAGGCCAGTTCGTCCAGCTAGATATAGTGGACGGAAAACTTATTGGCAGGATTTCTGACATCTTCAAAACAAACCGATATTTTATGCGCCCCGAAAGCGTGAATGAAGTCGAGAAATCTGGACGCGAGATGAACTGGGATTATCCTGTCTGGGAACATGAGTATCTGATTGCAGAAGCAAATTCTTTAGGAGTTTTTGACGGCAAAGGTTTTAAGGAATCCACATTCCCGCCATCCCCAGGAACAAAAGTTTTCGAGCCAGACACAAAAACGCTTTTCGATTTCTTCGGTCTGGACCAAAAAGGCCTGCATCTCGGAAAGTTAATGCATCATGATGTTGATGTAAAAATTAACCCCACAAAACTTTTGCAAAAACATCTCGCAATCCTTGCCATCTCTGGTGCAGGCAAATCCTACTTCACCTCTGTATTGTTAGAAGAGCTTCTGAACAGGACCACTGAACAAGGTCAGATATCAACTGTAATAGTAGATCCGCACGGCGAGTACTCTAGCTTCATCGAAGACCCAAAATTCGCAACTAAAACAAAAGTTTTTAAATCGTCTGAAATACGTATAGGTGTCCCCAACATCTCTGCTTACTACCTTGTAAAATTTTCCCCTGAAGGATCTTCTGGTGTCCAAGTCAGAGAATTAAACAGAATCATGAGGGAGATGAAAGATGATGTTTTTGGCCTGGACGAATTGATAGGTGCAGTTGAAAAAGACGAAAAAATAAAATCTGCAACAAAGGACGTCCTTGTAGCGATGTTGGAGAGCTTGAATCACACAGGCCTTTTCGGTGTTTCTGATTATCCGAGTTTGGATGACATCTCAAAACAAGGCGAGATCTCTATAATCGATCTGTCAAAAGAAATCAATCTCCACAACAAACAGATAATAGTTTCTTATCTTGCAAAAAAATTATTTGATGCGAGAAGAAATGGGATTATTCCGCCTTTCTTGCTGGTTGTTGAGGAAGCCCACCAATTTGCTCCAGAAAAATCCAAGCAGAGTTCTGTCAGCAAGAGCCTGATCGAAACAATTGCCAGAGAGGGGAGGAAATTCAATGCCTGCCTTTGCCTGATTTCCCAAAGGCCTGTCCAACTCTCGACCACCGCCCTTTCGCAGTGCAACACTCACATTATCCTAAGAGTGACAAATCCTTATGACTTGAAACACATAGCCGAATCCTCTGAAGGCATTACAAGATCTGTTTTGAGGCAGATATCAGGTCTCCAGGTAGGAAGCGGTTTAGTTGTTGGTGAAGCAGTGAATTTCCCAGTCTTTTTAAAAATCAGGAAAAGGGAGTCTAAGTCAAGTTCGAAAGGCACGGACCTGGAAAGCGCAGCCGCCGAATACTACAAGAAGATGTCTCAGAAGAAGAAAGATGCGAAGAGTTTTATGTAGATATTTATAGGACTCAGACAAATAAAGAATATGGTACAGTATAGAATTCGGAGAAACACAGAAATTGGAAAGACGACTCAAGCTCATGGGGAAACAGACGTAAAGCATTCTCCAAGCCTATTTCTGGAAACTCCAGACGGTGTGATAGCTTACAATGAAAGAGAAGTTAGAAGCTCTGTCAAACCGCGAGGTGGAAGATATCTCGAAAACAAAAAAACTGCCTATTCAGTTGCAGGTTTGGTTTCTAGCGGCCCTTACAAAAGAGCAGACGAAGAGGTCTGTGATGTGAAACCCATTAAAGACGATGGGATAAGAAAACGCATTGAAGATGCTTTAAAGAAAAAGCACGGTGAACGTGATATTAAGTTTGATTAAATAAAATCAATTGAAAATATTCTAAAATAGTTTCACGGATAATTAGAGTTGTCTATTTCTTCCCTTTGCTAAAAACCTTCGTCCACTTTGTCTCTTTGCCCAACCGGCCGAGGTTCCAGTTTTTCTGGCACTTGCCCTCGCAGAAATAAAAAACATCGCCGCTAACTTTCACAAACATTTTGCCTCTCCCTTGGACAAGATTGTTTTGGCAGAAACTGCATTTTGTCATAAAAGATCAGCTTACCTTCCTCCGAACTCCATTTCCATTTCTTTGAGTATAATAATGTCACCGGGCCTCACAGGGCCTAAAACACTTCTTGATATTGTTTTGTCCTTGTCCCGGCCATCAAGAAGTTTGCATCTAACCCTAACGACGCCTCTAAGGCCCATTGAACCGAGTACTGTAATAACTTGAGCTGGCACAACCATAAACTTTTATCCTAAAAGTTTAATCAAAACAGGAGGCTAAATTTACTTCGCTTCTGCTCGTAAATTTTACGCCTTCCGATATATGATATAAACTATTTCATTAACGCTTTTATCTTTGCAGAAAGATCAGAAATTGCCTTTTTAGCTTCACCCTCTTCCACAATAGCGAGCGAAGAAGTAGGAACCTGAATTCCAGAGGCTTTTCCAAGTTCAATTTTAGTAGGAACGTATGCAAAAAGCACTTGCTTTTCTCTGCATAAGACAGGCAAGTGCATCAATATCTCTTCTGGCGTCACGTCTTCAGCCATCACAACAAGCTTTGCAATGCCCCTTTCAATCGCTTTTGTGGCTTCGTTAACGCCTCTTCTAAATTTCCCAGAATTTCTAGATAGCTCTAAAGCTTCAAAAACCTTATCAGTTATATCCTTCGTCTGCTCGAATTTCACAAAAGCTGGTTTTGCCATATTTGATATCTCCTGTCATAGTAGCCTTTTAGAGGCTTCCGCCTTCTGCAAAAGGCTACTGTACCCAAAACCTTTAGCAGAGCTACTTAGTCATTGATTGCGCGTTAAGTTTGCTAATATATAGTATAATGGCTTTTTAAAGGAATCCTATATTATTAGACGACGGTTTGATTGTCGATTTAATCAAATCCGGATTTATATAAGTCTGAGTGATAGAGGTGTGCGAGGTTCTGCGTCTTTGTTGGATAACGTCGTATTAAAGCAATAACTGGTGTGACAAAAGAAGAATACTGGCAGCTCAGTGACCTGAATCTATCTCTAAGAAAATCTGCTGGTCAGAATAAATGGAAAACGTCTGAGAAAAATACTTAAATACTAGTAATACTATAATACTTTATATGATGCTAAAAACAATCAAGCACGTCAGGGAAGAGAAATGGGCTGAAATGAAGAGCATAGCTGCCAAGAACAGGGTCCCAATGGGCAAACTCTTGGAGAATATGCTGGATGCTTATTCAAGGTACAATGAGGCTGTCTGGAACAGGATTCTCCATGGGGAAAAGGACCTTTCGGACAAGGAAGCTGAAGGAATGAAAAGTATTGTGTCCGAGCTCAGAAAGGAGAAATGGTTTAAGGAATGATAATTCTATTCGATACATCAGTGCTCATAGATATAGAAAATCGGTACACGAAAACAATAGAAAAAATTTCTAAAATAAGGCCTCAATACCCAGAAGTCCCAAAGGTCTCCTTTATCACTTATTTCGAATTTATCCACGGTTTAAGAAAAAAGCAGCCGCATAACAAGGAAAAATCCCTAGCTTTCGTGGAAAATTTTGGTGTCGTGCAGACAACCAAAAACACAGCAAACCTCCTGTCCATCCTAAAACAAAAATACGGCGACCTTTCATTTTCAGACCTCTTTATAGCAGCTCAATGCATAGAAAACAACATGATACTTGTGACTAAAGACCGCGATTTCGATAAGATAGAAGAATTGAACAAGATTCTAATTTAAATCTGAACAGTATTTCAGTCAGACTTCTGCAAAAACCTGTTAAACAGCAAATCCATATCCACATTCGAAATGTCCTGCTCGACGATGGGTTTCTCTGCATTCTGGAACACGCCGTCCTCGTATGTTGGTTTCTCTTCCTTGTAAATCACCCCAATCGGAATCCTGTTTCCCCATTCCTCTGCTTTCTGGAAAGCTGCAGCCCTGTTACTAGGGTCATATCCCTGCTCAGATTCTAATTTATAAATCCTCTGCTGGTACCATTGCGGCGTATTTATCTTGTTGTAAGTCGAGCAAGGCTGCAGAATATCAATCAGCGCATACCCTTTATGCTTTATCCCATCCACAATCAGTTTTTTCAAGTGCATGATATCCATCGCATATCCTCTCGCAATATAAGTCGCCCCTGCAGCCAGAGCCCATGTCATTGGGTTAACAGGATACTCTATCACTCCAGCAGGAGTTGACGGCGACTTAAACCCTTTCTCGCTGGTTGGAGAAGTCTGTCCTTTTGTCAACCCGTAAACTTCATTATTCTCCACTACATGCAGGATATCCAAATTCCTTCGCATGCTGTGCATGAAGTGGTTGCCGCCAATCCCGTATCCATCTCCATCCCCTGTCACAACAATCACATTCAATTTAGGGTTAGCAAGTTTCGCAGCAGTAGCCACAGGGAGTGCTCTTCCATGCAGGCCTTCAAACCCATAAGTCTTCACAAAATGTGGGAGTTTTGATCCACATCCAATCCCTGAAACAATAAGAGTATTTGCTGTATCTACATCCATCTCGACAAGCGCATTCTTCACAGTCGAAAGTATTGTAAAGTCTCCACAACCAACACACCATGTTGGAGCCTCTTTTGTAGTAAGTTTCGCTACAGTCAATTTTTCCCTAATTTTCTGTTCCATAATTTAATCCCTAAATCTTTTTTTAATCAATGGCTTGAGTAAGATTTAGCAACCTCCTTCTTGACTAAAATTTCCTTGAATCTGGTGTATAGTTCTTCTGGCGAAAAAGGCCTGCCATCATACTTCAAAATCCTGTTCTCAATTTTAATCCCAGTATTCTCCCTTATCACAGAAGCCATCTGCGCAGTCTGGTTATTCTCCACAATAACAGTATTTTTTGCTTTCTTCAAAATGGATTCCACTGTTTTTTCAGGGAACGGAGAGACAAACACAATCTGCAAATAATTTGTTTTTATCCCTTCTTTATTCAGCAATCTCATCGCCTCTAAAATAGGTCCTTTCGTCGAACCCCATCCAACAATTGTTAGATCAGCATCATCTGGTCCTGTCAACCCTGGCTGTGGTATCTCCTTTGTCGCAATCTCTAATTTCTTAAACCTTTTAGCAGCCATCTTATTTTTGTTATCTTCTTCTTCCCGCTCAAAGCCTTCTTCATCATGCTCATAACTAGAAGCCACGTGCTCTCCGCCAGGCTGTCCTGGCCTTGATCTCAACGAAACCCCGCTATCTGTGACCTTGTATCTGTGATATCCTCCATTATTTCCAAGAGCCTCTAGCTGTTCATTTGTTGCCAACATACCTCTATCTATTTTCAGGTTTGTCTCAAAGATTTCTGTAATCGAAAAGCTCTCGCCCAAATATTTGTCAGTCAAAATAACAACAGGCAGCTGATATTTCTCAGCCAAATTAAACGAGTAAAAAGTGAGATAATAACATTCTTCTACTGTCCCTGGAGCTAAAACAATCCTCGGAAAATCGTCTGGAGCTGCATGCAGAATAAATCGAAGGTCACCTTGACCAGAATGTGTAGCCATCCCTGTCGCAGGGCCAGGCCTCATGGCATTCACAACAACAAGAGGGGTCTCAGCCTGAGCTGCGAGGCCAAAAGCCTCTGTCATCAAAGCAAAACCGCCCCCTGAAGTGGCTGTCATCGAGCGCACGCCAGCAAAATTCGCGCCAATTGCCATGTTCATCGCAGCGATTTCGTCCTCTGTGTGCTTGACCACAACATTATAATCTTTTTCAAAAGAAGCCATTGTATGCAGAATCGAAGAAGCTGGTGTCATTGGATATGCGGCAAAGAATTTGCATCCGGCTTTTATTGAACCAGCAGATATAGCCTCATTTCCTGACATGAAAAGTCGACCGCCATTTCCAACTGATTTCAACCTGTATCTGAAGTTGTTCCCGAAATTTTGTCTGGCATAATCGTAACCAGCTTTCAGGGCTTTGATATTTGCTTCAGCGACTTCAGCCCCCTTTTTCTTCCCAAAATTATCCCTGAGGACAGAATTGAAAACCTCCAAATCAAAATCAGCTAAAGCAAGAGTAGCGCCCATCGCAACTACGTTCCTCATTATCTTCCCGCCGTTCTCCTGCGCAATTTTGAGTAAAGGCACTGGATACAAATTAACATCAGCTCTTCCTATAATTTTGTGATCCAATTTTAAGGCATCACCATCAAAAATAATTCCTCCGCCTGGCGTGAGTTTTTTAGCATGCTTGTCCACAGATTCCTGGTTTAGTGCAACCAGCAAATTCAAGTGTGATGTATGAGAAAGCAGCTGCCTGTCAGCTATCCTCACATCAAGATGATTATGTCCGCCCCTGATCAGTGAAGGGTATTCAGCAGATGCAAACGACCAGAGCCCGCCTTTCGCAGCGCATTTGGCAAGCATTAGCCCGGCGTTCAGTATTCCGTCACCTGCTGTACCAGCTATTTTCCAATTAAAATCGTTAAGTATAATCTCTTCTGTCATAGCTAAATTACTGATTTCAAATTTAAATATCTTGCTTTGGTTGATTGGCGATTGACGAAGTGAGATTTGAAGTCTGTTACGAACCAATTTAAGAACACTAAATAAACTTATTGTATGGAAAAACCGCTAAAGAAACTAATTGAGAAAGCCAGGAAAGACAAAGATATCCTGGCTGTGAGCCTTTTTGGCAGTTTTGCGAGGGGGGAGAAAAACTATGGGGATATAGACGTCTGTCTGTTCCTGAGAGGGAAGAAGCCTAACAAGGTAATATCCAAGAAAAAACTCGAATACGTTTCTGAATTTGGAGATAGGTTTGATATCCAAATATTCCAGCAGCTGCCCCTTTACATAAGGGAGCGTGTCCTTAGGGAAGGGAAGATTCTCCTCTCAAAAAACACAGATTTGCTATATGACATAGCTATTGCTTTCATAAAAGAGTATGAGGATTACAGACCCATCTATGAAAGTTATCTGGAGGCTGTTGAACATGGTTGACAAAAAAAGAATTCTGGCAAGGCTGGACGAGCTTGACGGATATATAAAAGAATTAGCTGAAATTATGCCGGTAAATTTCCAGGATTATATGGATGACAAGGAAGCCAGAAGGGCATGTGAAAGGCTCCTCCAGATATCAATTGAATGCGTAATAGACATATCCAGTATTCTTGTGAAAGGCCTAAAATCTGGCCTGCCTTCAAACGAAGACGATGTATTTGACAGCCTGAAAAAAAAGAAAATAATATCAGCAGGCCGTGCAGGCACACTCAAATCCATGAAAGGTTTCAGGAACATACTTGTCCACCGGTATGCTGAGGTGGATGATGAGCAAGTTTTTGATTTCCTGAAAAGCAACCTGAAAGACTTCTCTGTTTTCAAAAAAGAAATCCTGAAAATCATCAGATAAAAAAAGTCTGCGGTTGTCATTCACAGTATCTGCTGGGACAGGCAGGCGATATAGAATAATCTGTTTCCCGAGTTTCCACACACTAAAGATTAAAATCAGATTAATTTCTGCCCGCTT
>CAYYYJ010000018.1:0-22462 GCA_964476045.1 uncultured archaeon
CTGTAAGACTTTATCTAATTTTTCCTGATCTAATTTATCGAGTTTTCGGACGAGCTTATCCAATAATTCTTCTGCATTCTCTTTTTGGATTAACTTTTCTATGTCGGTTTTGGTTTTAATGCAGGTTAGAATTACTGATGCAGATGCCCTGCTGTTATTGTATTTTCCTATCCCTCTAAGCTTCCATAAATCACTTTTAGAAAATGGTATTTCTAGATCGACTGATTTGAATCCTTGCCTAAAAGAGTGATCCATTAGTTCAGATGAATCTCTTATCACCCCACCTACATCGAAAATAAAGAGTTTGATCATAGAGTTTCCTTGATTTTATAATAAAATTTCCAGAAGTGATCTTTCGAGTTTGATTTTTTGACTTCTTCAATCTGTTTAAAGAGAATTGGATCCAGAGTCTTTAAACTGCTTGCAAAGTCTGGTTTTGATGGCACAGTTAATTTATTTCTTGAGAACTTTAGGGATGCTTTTAATTCTAATATATCCAGAAGCCTTTTCTTCGCTGCTTTGAAGTCCTTTTCCTGTTCTATGAAAGAGGCTTCTTCCCTGATTTTTTTATTCAGTGCTGAAACTATCTCATCAGACGGAACTATAGGAAGGTCTTGTTTGAAATAGCTGAATAGGAAATCCTTGTCTACTAATACCATACCGTTGATAAGGGCTGCTTGCAACCGTAATTCACCTAGCGAAAAGAGCTTTCTGAAGCTGTCTGGTGTAAGGTTAAATACATCAAAACCTCCTATTTCTATAGTCTCGTTCGATATTACCAGCACATCAACATCATTAAATTTCTCTGTATCAAGGGAGGAGCCATAAACTATTATCGAGATTATGTTAGGGTCTTTTCTTGAAAGCCCCAAAAGCTTATCCAGATGCGTTTTAAGATAGGTTTTTGAGTAAAGGTTGCTGGAATCATAAAACAATCTTAGTTTTCTTGCAGGGTCGAAATCGAAACTAAATCTATATCGCTTGCCTTTTCCATAAGCTTCTGAGACAAGAAAATTCTGGTTTTCTATCGAACCTACTCGCTGGCTGACTGTAATATATTTGAGGCCAGAGAATTGGGCTATTTCTTTTGCTGAAAGGAATTTGTAAGCCCTTGAGCAAACGTTCAGGATTCTCTCATCTGTTTTTTTCATATTTCTCCTTGTATTTAGTGAATTCTGAAAATATCTGGAAAACAGAGTTGAGAATATCTTCGACATCCTTTTTATTTATTTCGATTTCCTCTATACCAGAAGAAGAGAAAAACCCGTATTTCGCAAGGTTTCTGAATTTCCACTTATCTTGGAGAATTTTCCCATAGTCCTGTGAGAATATTCCAAGTTTATGCATTTCAGAAAGAGTGTTAAGGACTTTGCCTTTATCAGTGGAGAAATAGCTTCTTTCCAGATAAAGGTAGAGATTGGCTATATTGCCTGCTATATCATAAGCAATGTCTATTGCTGCCCTATAATCCAACTTTTTATGGTATTCTCCGCACCTGTTTATTTGACTTTCTATGAATTCCCAGATCTTTTGTTTTTCCATGTATTATATATGTTTTTTCCATATATAAAGTTTACTTTTTGCATACTTAGATTGTTTGATATAACAATGTTATTTACTGCATAATGTAATATATATCTATTAAGCCTGTCAGGGAAATATTGGCGAGGTTTAGCTGTTTATGTTTTGACGGAAAAATGGAAGATTGATGATAAAGAAATGTTTCTCATACCGCTTTGGTTATTTTTGTTGATGGGTTTCTCATAATCCTTTTACTTCACAAAACTTCCTGAAAACTTCCAGGAAAGCAGGCGTGAATTTTCTCGTGTAAAGGCGGATTTCTCTTTTTATTTTTCCTGGCTTTACGAACTCGACTTTTTCTATTTCTCTTTCATCAGGTTTGAATGGTCCATCATGATTGCAGGTGAATATTGTAACAAGCTGATTATGCTCTGGATGTTTGCTTGTCACTTTACCTATTTCCTCTAAATCTGCAGTTATGCCAATCTCTTCCTGAAGCTCCCTTTTAGCAGCATCCAAATAATTCTCCCCGGAATCCACATGTCCTCCTGCTGCAGAACTCCAATATCCCTTCATCGTATCCATATTTTGGCTTCTTTTTTGTAAAAGCATTTGCCCATTAGAATTAAGAACCACAACTTGAATGGTCCTGTGCAGGAAGTTTTTAGAATGAGATTCTTCTCGCGTAGCTTTTCCGATGATGTTATCGTTTTCGTCAACTATATCAAACTCTTCCATAGAACAATTCTCACATACTAGAATAAGTGTTTATCCAACAATTTCGCCCCATCTCCTGGCTTGCAGATTATTGTTCTTTTTACTGCAGGGAGCTCCTGTAGCTTTTTGTTTATTTTTTCAGCGTCTTTTTCCAGACACATTATTTTTACTTGGGGACCGCCATCTATTGTGAAATATGCTTGGATACCTTCTATTCGCATTCCTCTAACAGCGTGAATCACTTCAAGGGTTTCTGGAATCCAATAAATAATTGAAGGTGTAGTAGTCATCATCACTGCGTGCATTTTGAGGCAGCTTGATTCAGCTGTTTGGCCGAGTTTTTCAAAGTCCTTGTTCTTTATTGCGGTTCTCATTATTTCCAAATCCTTTGTTGCCTCTGAAACCCAGGAAGAATAATACGGGCAGCTGGCAACCGATTGCGACATGCCAGCTCTGCTGTCTACTGGTTTCTTTTTCTCGCTGAGGATTGTTGCAATCATCCTAAATTCAGGCCAATGGTTTTTGGGAGCTATTTGCTGCGCATAACTGTCTGTTCCGTCTGCTTTTTCGCCTCGGAGCCATTCAACAAAACCTTCTGAGATGCTTCTGCACGCAGAACCAGAACCTTGGCGGGTTAGAATTGTTAGGTCTTTTTCTGGAAAATTTAAACCTGCCGCCTTTGTTGCAGCCAAAGTTATTGCAGCTAAACCGGAAGCTGAAGATGCTAGGCCTGCGGCGACTGGAAAATTTGTTTCAGAAACAACTTTTGCTTTTTCATTTATTCCAGCTAAAGCCCTTATCTTGTCTAGATGTCCGAGAACATCTTTTTCATCCTTTCTTAATTCTTCGTCATTGATTACAATAGTATCTTGTTTGTATTCTGGTGAAAATTCGACTGTAGTTACTGTAGATAGACCGTCGCATGTCATCGAGATGCTCCCATTCTGAGGCAGTATGAGTTTCGTGTCTCTTTTCCCCCAATACTTTACCAATGCTATATTAGCATTTGCTATTGCCGTAGCCTTCATATATGGAACCCCAATTAGGTCAATTTAGATGGTAGGTTTAAATCCTTTCTTAGCTTTATTTTTATATGTTTCCGCAGAGAGACTACAAAAAAAGGGAATTTTGCAATGATGTGAAATGTTTTGTTCAGATGGAGTTGAACAGGCATGAGGTTGGGTCAGAGAAATACGAAAGGGTACGAGCGGTCTGTTCGAGTGCGTGCCAGTTTACAGGGAAAGATTTTGAGGGCTGGCTGAGAAAGAATGGATTTGGCTTATTTAAAGATGGGAAAGCAGTAGATTTTGAGCAGATAAAAAATGCAGACTATTTGACGACGTGGAGACTCCACAAATGGATGACAGAAAATAAATATGATTTGGCGAAGAAAGGATAATATTATGCCTTGGGGAAAAGAAAGCAGATTGAGAAGGATATTTCAGAAGGATGGGAAGACGCTCATGCTCGCAGCTGATCATGGATACTTCATGGGCCCTACTACAAAATTAGAGGATCCGAAAGCTACGCTGATGCCACTTCTTCCGCACGTGGATGTGCTGATGACTACAAGAGGTGTACTAAGAAATTGTATAGATCCTAAATCAGATATTCCTGTTGTCTTGAGGGTTTCTGGTGGCCCGACAATGGCAAGGGAGCCGCGCGTTTTGGAGGACGAAAATCTCACAACATCAATAGAAGATGCGATAAGATTAAACGCGTGCGCAGTTGCTTTGCAGACTTTTTCAGGGACAGCATATGAATCAAGGTGCATAAAAAATCTCTCAGATCTTGTGAACGAAGGAGAGAGGTACGGGATCCCTGTTCTCGGTGTTGTTGCTTTAGGGGACGAGTATACAAACAGATCAGAGGATTCAAGATATCTGGCCATGGCTTGCCGAATACTCGCTGAGCATGGGGCTTCTTTTGTGAAGACGTATTATCCTACAAGTGGATTTGACAAGATGGTTGCTAGCTGCTATGTGCCTCTTGTTGTTGCTGGAGGGCCTCAGCCAAAAGACCCTAAAATAGATAAAGATCTCTTTACTTTTGAGCTTGCCCACAAAGCAATGCAAGAAGGGGCAGCTGGACTAGATTTCGGAAGAAAGGTCTGGCAGTCTGACGCTCCTATCGCTGTTGCGCGTGCATTGTATGCTATAGTCCATGAGAAGCATACTGCAAAAGAGGCATACGAATTGTTTAGTCAGATCAAGAGCGGGCAGATGGATGTATAAAGCTTATAAGTTATATTTAGGTATAATTAGTATTATACATTATGGAAGTTGAAGCTGTTGTTAAGAAGTGGGGGAATTCGCTAGGCGTTGTATTGCCTAAGGACCTTATAAACCAAGAACATATCGAGGAAAATGACAGGATTCTGGTGGATATAAGAAAAGAGGCGGATCTTAAAAAGATCTTTGGCACGCTAAAAACTAAAACAACCGGCAAGGAATTCAAGGAGTTTGTGAAAAAGGGTTGGGAAGATGGGAATTAGGACGTATTTTTTCGACACGTATGCATTTTTTGAGATTATAAAAGGGAATCCAAGATACACTGGTTTTCTAGAAGGCATTGGTGTAGTGACGACGAGGTTAAACCTTATGGAACTGTATTATGGGCTTTTATCCCGGCATGGGAAGGATGCTGCTGATTTTTATTACGATAATCTTGTCCAGTATGCAATTAATCCGACAGACGAGATAATAAAAAAAGCTGCAGAATTCAGAGCAATTAATAAAGGCAAGAACTTATCTTATGTAGACTGTATAGGGTATGTAATTTCTTTGGTTAAAAATATAAAATTTTTGACTGGAGATCCGGGATTCAAAAATTTAGCTAATGTGGAGTTTGTTGAGTAATTATGAAAGCTGTGTTTTCTAAAGAAAAAGGTAAAGTGGTTGTTGAAGAAATATCTGTACCAGAAATAAGAGATGGCGAACTTTTAGTCAAAATGATGGCTTGCGGGATATGCGGATCTGATGTTGAAAAGGTTTTTGGGGATTATGGGATGGGATCCAAAAGGATTGGCCATGAAATTTCTGGGGAAATTGCAAAATCTAAAAATAAAGAATTCTCTGTTGGACAAAGGGTTTTTGTGAGACAACGGGTCCCATGTTATAAGTGTCATTATTGTGAACTGGGAGACCATACAGTCTGCGATCTTTTTCAGAAGACCAATGTCGAGCCTTGCGGGCTTGCGGAATACTTTGCTGTGTCAGAGACTCATGTAGCAAATGGCGGCGTTACGCTGATCCCAGAAAATGTTTCGTTTGAAGAAGCTGCTGTAGCAGAGCCTTTATCTTGCTGTATTCGTGGCATAGAGAAGACTAATCTGCAAAAAGGGAATTCGGTTGTGATAATAGGTGCTGGTCCTGTTGGAATTATGAATGCACTAGTTTTGAAGAACAAGGGAATCGAAAAAATATTGCTAGTTGACATAAACGAACCTAGGCTGGAATTTGCTGGTAAATATGGGAGAACAATAAACTCGACTAAAGAGGATTTGGAAGACACTGTGAAAAAAGAGACTGGAATAGGGGCTGATCTTGTTGTAATAGCTGTCAGCAATATGAAAGTTTTTGACCAGGCTCTCAAAATTGTAAGAAAGGGTGGGAAGATCCTTCTGTTCGGAGTCCCTCCAAAGAATTCAGAGATACGTCTAGACGCGAATTATCTTTTTTCTAATCAAATATCTATAATAACAAGCGTGTACTCTGTGAAAAAAGAAGTCGAGGCTGCGCTGAATCTGATATCCGCTGGTAAAGTGGATGTAAAGCAATTAATAACTCACAGATTCGCTATACAGGACAGCCAGAGAGCATTCGAACTGGCTCATAAAGCAGAGAACGCTATGAAGATTGTGATAACTTCTTAAACAGATTCTTTTCTAATCTTCTCCAATAGGATCCTTCTTTCTGTTCTGGAAATTATTGATTTTACTTTTTCGAAAGAGGCGAGGTCAACAGAGATCGAATCCACTCCAAACTCTACCAGTTTTTCTACAAATTCAGGGATCTTTATTCCCTCTCCAACCACGCTTGTTTTGACCCCAAACTTTTTGCAGCTTTCTATTACTGTTCTTATAGTGGACAAGACAGCAGGATGCATCTCTGAATATAGCATTGACGTCTTTGGGTTTGTTCTGTCAACTCCTAAAATAAGCTCTGTCAATTCGTTTGAACTTATTGAAACGAAATCTATGCCTTCTTTGCAGAATTGTTCTATGTCTATTGCAGCTGCAGGTGTCTCGATCATTATGCCTAATTTTATTGGAATATCTAGAATGGCTTTGACGGCTCTCACCTCTTCTATATTTGTCACGAAAGGCAGGAGCAAGGAAACGTTTGTTAAACCGTTTTGATAGAGTTTTTTGATCGCATCTATTTCACATCTCAAAATTTCTGGGTTGGCAAGAGTCCTTCTAATCCCCCTGAAGCCGAGGATTGGATTTTGTTCTTTTGTTTCCTCTTCTGCTGACTCTGCCTGGAGCTCATCTGATTTTATGTCGAGGCTTTTATACCAGATAATTCGTGGATACACAGACGAAGCTAGTTTCTCTATTTTCTCGAAGATTAATCTAGTGAGTTCTTCTGGATTAGATTTTGAAAGGGCTATCGGCTGTACCCCATTTTCAGAGAGCAGGCTTTCAGATTTTACTATGCCTATCCCGTCTATATTTTTATTGAGTTTTTCAAAATCCTGGGACAAACAGACATTCGCTTTTATTTCTGTGGCTGTTTGGAAATCGTCTTTTAGGTTCTCTGTTATCTCTGGTATCGCGGTCTCGATGTGTTGGATTTCTGGTTTAGGTTCTTCTTTTATTATGTAAATTCTCCCTGATGTTGCATCAGAGACGATTTCTTTATTCTCAGCAAGGAGCTGGGTTGCTTGGGCTGATCCTACTATACAGGGTATTCCAAATTCTCTGCAGATAGTTGCTTGCTGGCTTGTTACACCGCCTTCATCGGCGATTATGCAGGAGATTTTGTTTAATTGCGATGTGAGTTCAGGGCTCAGAACAGTTGAAACAACAATATCAGAAGGTTGGATTTTTCCTAGATCCTCCAAGGAGTAGATTAGCCTGACTTTACCTGAAGAAAGCCCTGGAGAAGCTGGATAACCTGACAATGTGGGCTCACCAAGTTCCTGGTCAGAAAATAGTTCCTGGCGCACAAACTCTTTATTCATGGCTGTTATCGGCCGAGACTGCAGGATGAATGGCCTTCCTCTCTCAATGGACCATTCTATGTCTTGGCTGACTCCACCAAAAATATTTTCAATGGATCTTGACATTTCCACGAGCTTTGTTATTTCGAAATCCTGTAAAACCTGGGACGAAGACTTCTCTGGAGAAAGCGTTTCTTTTATTGTTTTACCTATCTGATCCCTTCTGAGCAATACGGATTTTTTAGATATTTTTTTCTCTGATTGGTTGGCATTATTTTTGTCCACTAGATATTTGTCTGGTGTAACAAGGCCTGCAGAATGGGCTTGGCCCAAACCCCATATTGATTCTATAAGAATTTTGGTTTTATCTTTAGTCAAAGGGTCTGCTGTGAAAACAGTGCCAGATTTTTCTGACTCCAGCATTTTCTGGACAAGGACAGCTGTAGATTGCCTGAGATCTAGGTTGTGTTTTTTTCTATAGCAGAGAACTTTTGGAGAGTAAAGGGAGGACCAGCACCTTTTGACAGCTTCTAACAGTCGGTCTGTTCCGCTGATATTGATGAAAGACTTCAATTGGCCTGCAAAGCTTGTGGCTGATGGGTCTTGGATTATCGGAGAGGTTCTTACACAGACGAAGACTCTGTCTCTCCCTGCGCGTATTATGTCAAGGGCTGCTCCCCCCACTAATCTAGCTTCTCTGCCGACTCCTATATTCTCATAGAAATCTTTTACTGGGCGACGTATACTGTCTGTAATATCTGAGTTGACAATGAGATCTTCTATTTCTTTTGATTTCTGTTTTAATTGTTCGAGATTTTCAAAATCTAAGTTCTGTAAGATCTGCGGAATTCGCTCCTCTAGTTTGTTAAATCTTAAGAAGAATTCGAAAGCTTCTGTTGTTATTACAAATCCTGGAGGCACAGGGAAGCCAGATCTTAGAAGCTCGCCTAAAACAGCTGCTTTATGGCCTGTTATTTTATTTTCTTTATTCACTTCATCGAGGGCGAGAACATAGGGCATAGTAGTTATTTGATATGGAACGATTTAAAACCTAATTCGCTTAGGGTAACTGCTTCAATGTGCTTATAAATTTACTGTTTAATAATGTGCTTATGAAAACTGAAACCAGCGAGAAAAGATCATCTAGACGAGTAGAGAAAATAAGAGATTACGTAACTAGATTAAGTATTTTTGGTGACCCTGAAGTTTATGCTCAAATAGAAAGAGTTTATGGGAACTTACCTAGAGGAAGGAAGGCAGATGCGCTGAAACTTGTTTTAGGTAGGCTTGAATCTATTCCTGAAAGATGTTTATACACAGGTCATTTTAATAATATGAAAGGCCCTTTACTGACTGCGCACATAGAACTGGTCAGGCCTGGGAGATACGAAGGACATTATCAGGCTGCCAGAAATTTGTTGAAGAGATACCACAATGATTTTCTTTTACTCAGAGGTGATTCAATAGACGCAGATGGTTCGATCGATCCGAAGGTTGGTAACAGATTTGCTTTTGCTAGAGCTTTACTGGCTTCTGGGATGGGAGCCAGATATGCAGAAGTGGCTGAGAAAAGATTTTTAGCTCAGGTAGTCAGAGGAATCAGAGCTATTGTTGTTAGAGCGTCTAGAGACCCTGCTGAAGCCGCTAAAAATTTAGAATTGTCTTTTCCAAAATATGCTTTTACATGGTTAGACCAAGAGACATTTACAAGCGAAGACGGAGTTTGGAACGACCGAGATATAGCAATAGATTTCAAAGAATTTGCTAAGCAAAAAGCTGAACCAGAACTAAAAACTTAATTTGCTTTTTCTACAACAACTTTGCAAGGCGTTGGCAATTTAGAGACAGCGACTTTGAATGCTTTCTTGATCTCAGAGTATTTGCCTGGTATGGATTTTACTACGAGGATTTTCTGGTTTTGAAAAACCCTGGCTGCTGTTCCTACAGGCCTTCCGAAAGCTAGCCTCATTCCAGACTGGTATCGATCCGCACCTGCACCTGTAGCCATTGCATTTTCTCTCAACACATGGTGCGGGAAGACTAGAATTTTCATAAAAAAGTTTTCTTCGCCAATTGAATCTGCTAGATATTTGTTTGCTGCGACTCTTGCTGCCTCTAGGGAATTGTGGCGGATCTGGACTGACCTTTCTGCAACTAGGCTTACATTCAGAGTAAAGTTGTCTTTAGGCTTGCCCATCTCAAATGTTACAAGTTTGGATCCTGGAACTCCTTTGATGTAACCTTTTTTAGGCTTTTTCTGGCTCTGCCTTGTGTATGGCCTCTTTAATAATCTGTAGCATCTTCCTGGTCTAATTCCCATAAAACCTCAGTACTAGCCTTTAGTTTTTGTATCTTTATATACCTTTGTCAGCCACTCAACGCTGTTGTCTTTATGGATTTTGCTTTCTGTGACAGTTGTCTGGTTCTTGTATTTCGAATCGCGCATGTTGTATGGCTTCTCTGCTGGCGAAGTCATCTTAAAGAAAAGGAGTTTTGCCACTCTCATATCAGGGTATATTATAACTGGCATCTTGCCTAGATTTGCTATTTCCAGGACAAGGCGGCCTTCGAATCCAGGATCAACCCATGCAGATGTTATGTGAGCTGTGATTCCTAACCTGCCTAAAGAGGAGCGGCCATCAACATAGCCTACAATATCGGCAGGTATTTTTATTTTCTCTTTTGTTATACCTAGAACAAATTCTTTTGGGTGGAGAATGAGGCGGCCTCCCTCTTCTAAAATTATATCTTCTGTGTACTGTTTGGGATTTCTTGAATCAATGAAAGCTTCTTGGGTATATTTGAAAACTTTGAATTCAGATCCCAACTTGAGATCAACGCAAGCTGCCTGTATCTGGACTTCTGGATCTGTCAACGGTTCTATAACAATCTTGCCTTCAGCTAAATATTTCCTAATCTCGTGGTCTGGGAGGATCATATTTTCAGAATTAAAGTAGTTGACTTAGAAGTTTTAAATAAGATAGAAAACTGGCTAACCGTACTCTCTCCACGAATGCCTGCATTTAGTGCACCTTAAAAATAGTGTTGGAGCTTCATCAGCCGAACGGGTCTGCTGGATCCACCAATACGCTTCTTTGTTTTGGCACTTCGGGCACACTGTCTTTGTTTTTGGTAGAGCTTCCTCACTTTTTTCGATTACTATGATCTCTTCCATTGGCGCTTTCTGGACTTTTTCTTTTATTTCCAGAGGCTTATAATCTTTTGATTTATAGCCACATTTCCTGCAGACCAAGAAAGACTTCGCGCCTTCTTTTTTAGCGACCAGAACGAGGCCACAGCTATCACAGAATTCCATAAATAGTTAATTGGAGGGGTGGGAACCGGAAACAATTTCTAAGCAGGTTTCCACCTTTCTTTCTTATTTGTTACAAGGTATATAAATGTTAGTGCGGCGAAGAGTAGGGCCACAAGTAAAATATTTTGCGCCAATACTTCTGTTATTCCTATTTTTACCCAACCAAGAAGAGGCAGTATCAATATTTCTTTGCCTTTTATCTGGCTGAACTCTATGCCTTTCTCCCATGGATGCTGGTCTGTGTTGGCATCCCCTTTAGTTTGATACGTCCCGTCAGAATTTATGTCAACCAATCTGTGGACAATTGGAACTGTTCTTCCTGGAACAGAAAAAACCATCACATCTCCTGTCTTCAGATCGCTTTGTTTAACCCCTTGTATTATTAAGATGTCCCCTCTCCAAAAGAAAGGTGACATTGAATTTGACTCGACAGCAACTATTGGGTATTGTGTTGCCATGACAAAGGTCATGCCGTAGTTTACTGTGACTGCTAGAAATATTCCAATTATTATGAACAGGAGCGTATCTTTACTGCTTGATTTTTTCCCCATATTTAAGGCCAGAGCAGATAAGGTCTGCTGCCCTCAGAGGCTCTGGTACTATAGACCTTGTTGACGTGAGTTTAATAATCTTTTCCGCAATTTCATTTTCTATTCCAGCCATTTGGTAATGTAGGATGCCCTGAGTGATGTTGTTTTGAATTTCCAGCCTGTTTATTCTGCCAGCTTTTTTTATTAAATCTAATCTGATTCTTGAATCTTGGAAGTTTTCTAACGCTTTTTGTATAAGAGTTAAATTCGGGTTTTGCCTTACAATAGAAATTACAGGCAGCTCTGTATCGCTGAAAAGTTTATTGATGTCCACAATATTAAATCCGCCTAAAGTTATTCCGTTGAGCATTATAATTCGGAGTTGATCATAATGCTTAGATTTTTTTATGCATTCTGTTAGCTTTTCTGTAGAATCTAACCCGTCGACTTTGATTTTAGTGGAGATTAGACCATCGAGATGGCTACCGCCTCTGTAGATAGCTCCGACTACTAGAGTATCTTTCTGCTTTCTTGTGAAAGCGCAATCATCGAAACCGACAATCCTTATTTCTGGTTTTATTTTATTAAGTTCCATTAGGAGCAGTTGGTTTTTGTCCTATATTACTCAATCTTCTGAAGGCGTATTCTCCTACAGGGTGTAGAAAATCGCCTCTGTGCAATCTTGGTTCTTGAGTTACGATATCTATCTCGTACCCCTGGAATCTTGCCAGCCTTACAGTTTCTTCAGCAGATTGCAGGCTAACTCCGCCAGAAGGGTCTGAATCTGGTAAAGCAGGATATGCGTGATAAGAAAAGTGGTTTGGCCTAGAATTGACTAGAGAAAGATCTTTGTAAACAATAAGTTTTTTAGTTGCGACATCTGTCATATTATTTCTTGGCCACAGCAGAGAATTCTTTTTCGAATTCTTTTGCCTGCTCTATGATCATTTGTATAGAAGAATTCAGGATTTTCTTTGGATTTTCTCCTTGGATAATTAATTGGGGAGCAGCAAAATAAGGGTGATTAAGAAGATAAGAAGCCTGGTCTGCCCCTGCTTTCCAGGCGTTTTCCCTTAGGATATTTAGAAGCGTGTGGTTTTCTCCTTCAACTGCGATCTTCAGCTTGTTTTTCTCATCTTCGAGGACTTCTAATTTCATAAGATCAGGCTAATGGTAATATACTCAACTTAGGTTTATATAACTTACTTCGACGGTGGATTAAAAGGTTTATATAGACTATAGGCTTACCTTACTATAGAATTTATGGGTCATGAAGCTATTTACTCCGAATTGAAAGAAGGTAAAATAAAGCCTTACAAGCTGGAACAGGCTATTCTAGAGAAGGTTTTCAATAACAAAAAGGAGAAGTTTGTGGAAGCAAGTAAAGCTGCTGTTGAGCTTAGATTAAAGTTTTTTGAAGAGCATTGCAATAAAAAGTTTGCTAATATTAGCAAAGGTTTTGTTTCTATTGTGGACCCTGAGAAAATGACAACAGGAATAGAGAACCAGATTGGCGGATCTATTGTACCACTGGGTATTGGCGGACCTCTGAAGATTTTAGGGGAGCACGCGATAGGGGAGTTTCATTTACCTGTTGCAACAAATGAGGCGGCGCTGGTGGCCGGGCTCACAAGAGGATGTTCTGTATTCAATCAAGCTGGCGGGATAAAGGTGATTGTTACTAGAGACCATATGACTCGAGCCCCCTTGGTCGAACTTCCAGATATTAAAAAAGCCAGATGGTTGGTTGAGGAGGTTAAGAAGAAAGGTGAGTTGTATCAAAAAATAAAAACAGCTGCTGAAAAGGAAAGTAAAGTTTCTAAGCTTCTGGATATCCAGCCATTTCAGATTGGGAGGAGAGTGCATCTCAGGTTTTATTTCCAGACAGGGGATGCGATGGGAATGAACTCTGTTACCAAGTATTCTGCTAACGGGATAAAGGCTTTGAGAGGAGAGGATCCTGAAATTAAATTAATCAGCCTTGCACAGAATATGTGCTCGGACAAAAAAGCAACACACACGAATGTTTTATTGGGGCGGGGAAAATCAGTTGAGACCGAATGCTTAATTCCAGGGAAATTGATAAGAGAGACGTTCAAGGTCGAACCAGAAGAGATGGTTAAACTTGTTCAGCTAAAACACCAGGGGACTGCGCTTGCAGGAAGCTTCTCTGGGTTTAATGTCAATGTTGCTAACACAATAGCTGCAATGTTTATTGCAACTGGACAGGATGCTGCGCAGATTGTCGAGAGCTCTTCTGCTTTTGTGAATTTAGAAATGGTTGGGAAAGATCTTTTATTTTCCGGATCATTTCCGTGCCTGGAAGTTGCTACTGTTGGTGGAGGGACTGGGTTTGGAACTGCTAAAGAGTGCTTAGAAATTCTCGGGTGCGCTGGGTCAGGAAAAATCCCCGGAGACAATGCAAAAAAGCTGGCAGAAATAATAGCGTGCGCAGCTTCTGCACAGGATCTGAATTTGTTTGGGGCACAGGCCCATGAATATGAACTTGCGGAGTCGCATATTAAGTTGGCGAGGGGGAAGTAATTTAAACCATCATCTTAATCTAGTCTTATTCTTATGAAAAGCTTCGAAGATTTGATTAAACAATTGAAAGAGAAGAATATCAGAAAGGTCTATATCCAGTTTCCTGAAGGGCTGAAAACTAAGATGCAGGAGATTGCTGACAATTTAGAAAAAGAAGGGGTTGCAGTTATTTTATCCTGCGAACCAATGTGGGGCGCCTGTGATATAAGGGTTCGCGAAGCTGAGGATTTGGGGTGCGATGGGATTATTAATGTCGGGCATTCAGATTTTGGGGTGAAGTCCAAGCTTCCAATAATTTACTGGCCGTACAGACTGGAGTATGATCCTATTCCTGCTCTTGAAAAAGAATTTTCTAAAATAGAAAGGTTTAATTCTTTTAACTTGGTTTCTACAGCACAACATATAGAGTGTTTGCCTGAAGTAAAAAAGTTTCTTGAAAATAAAAATAAAAAAGTTTTGGCTTTTGGGAAACCGGCTATTTCAAAGCAAATTGGACAGGTATTAGGATGTGATCAAGCAGCTGCTTTGCAAGGCGACTATGATTGCGTCCTGTTTGTCGGCTCTGGGAAATTCCATCCGACTGGGATTGTTTACAAAACAACTAAACCTGTTTTTGCTTTGAGCACTGACAAAAATATGATTGTGGATTACTCTGGGGAGAGGGATAAGTGGCTGAGGATAAAATTGGCTCAAATTGAGATAGCTAAAGAAGCGAAGAATTTTGGTATTGTTGTCTCAACAAAACCCGGCCAGATGTATATAAGGCAGGCAGAGGCGTTGAAGAAGAAACTGGAGAAAATGGGGAAGAAGGCTTGGATTTTTGTGATGGATTTTATTACAAAAGAGAAACTGATGGGATTGAAGCTGGATGTATTAGTAAACTGCGCGTGCCCGAGATTAGATGAGGATTATCATCTTTTCGGTATCCCTGTTCTGAATCCGGGGGATGTGGACAAATTGGTATAAAGAATTTCGCTTTTAAAAGATAAGTTATATATAGTAGTATAACTAATTCATACTATATGGTAGGAATAACTCTCACAGCGACTATAGGGGAAAAGGGGCAGGTTGTCATACCCAAACCTATCAGGGACCAATTTAAACTAGTGCCAATGACTGATGTGGTTTTTAGTATAGAAGATGGGAAAATTGTGATACAGAAGATGTCCGGGGAGGAATGGTTTAAGAAATTCACAAGCGGGGTTAAGAAAGTTAAACTACCGAAGAATATAGACTGGGACAAAATGTACTATTCACAGTTTGAGTGAAAATATGATTTATTTGGATGCCAACGTGTTTATTTTTTCTGTATTGAATGATGGAGAGAAAGGAGAACGAGCTAGGTCTATCATATACGATATCTCTACTGGTAAGGAAAGCGGTGTCACATCAACTCTAACAATTGACGAAGTTGTCTGGATTCTGTGGAAGCAGATAGGGAGAGAAGCTGCGATTAAAAAAACAATGGAGATTTTTGAAACCCAGAATATTGGAATAATATCTATAACACCAGAGATATCTTTCAAATCGCTTCTTCTTATGTTAAAATATACCCACCTGAAACCAAGAGACTCTATTCATGCTTCTGCTTGCTTATCAAGTGGTGTTTTCACTATAGCAAGCGACGATCCGGATTTTGATTCCATTAAAGAATTAACAAGAATTAAGTTATAGTTATTTCAGCGCATTTGCAATCTCTTTAAAATTCAGCGGCTGATCCTGGTTGTAATGGATTTTTAGTTTGATTGCGGATTCTGCTTTCATTAACTCTAGCCCTAAATCAAGTGCGTGCGGAATCAAAGAAACTATATTTTCTTTTATAAGGATATCACGCATTTCTGTTGCTGATTTGGCTCGATAAATTCCGAGTGTGATGTTGGTTGGCGTCGTGTGCTCAACAACTATATCATCGCCTTCAATTGTGATAACAAAGTTTCCGCGCGGATCTAGTTCAGCAAGATGATATCTGTACGGATAGAGATATTTTTCTACAACTTTCTGGCAATGTTCCCACGAGTCGTCATAGATGTGAGCTGATTGGGATAGGATGCAAAGATTGCCTAATTTTAAATCTAGAGGCGTCCCTTTTTCCTGAAGGCCTTTTACAACTTCTTTTCTTATCTCTTCTTGCAAAGCTCTGAGACCGAAACAATTTTCTGGGTAGCCCTCGAACATGTCATGGCTTCTGAAAACAGCTGTCATGTGTATTTTGTTGTCGACTACTCGGAACCAGATATGATTTAGGCAAGGGGAGCCGCCAATTGTCAAGTCTTTTGTCTGGTCCCAGAGGCTTATGACGACTGCGCGGGATATCGGTTCGCGGATTAGCTTCGTCACTGCGTTTTTTACCTGGTCTGTGCCGAACCAGGATCTCATTCTAGAGCCGTACGTGTATTCGTTTTTGTGTATGCCGCCAGGCATATCTTTGGTTATTCTAGGTATGTATTCCTGGATGTGTTGTTTATCACCTGGAAGGAAGTCAGGGATATGGAAATTATCTGGATTTTCGTCTGAGATTATTGAGAGCAGGTTCATCACTTCTTTTTGCTGATCGTCGTAGTGTGTTCCGGAAACTTTTCCGAACTTTATTATTGTGTCCAAGACTTTGAGCCAAGCCTCTGCTATTGTTTTGCCGCGGATAATGTAGCCTGCGTATTCGCCGACGTATTTTTTTGTGACCTCTTCTTGTTTCAGGATGACAGACTTTTCTCTTGTTTTTTCTGGCTTTTTAATACTGGAGAAATCGAATTTGGTGACGTCTTGGACTCGGAGAATATTTACTGTCTCTCTGATTAAATTTAAGGATTCTTCGGGTATATCCAGACCAACATATCCTGGATATTGGCTTTTCACACGCCAGCAAGGCTTCTCTGTCACGTCTGTTTTTCCGCTTTCAAATCCCTTTTCAAAGAAATCCATTAGAACAATTCCAGATTTTGAGAAATCGACGCCTGTGACAATAAGGTTGGTTATCTGTGGATTTGCAAGGAGATTTCGGATAAGTATGTCAAGGCCTCGCTCAGCTGAAAAAAGCTGTCCTATAACTGCATACTTGGATCTGTCAAGCTTGGCTGCGATTTCCTTTGATTTTGTCCAGAGTGTGATTATCCCGACATGGCCTTTTGGGTCGCCGACGATTAGGCTGCTGCTGGATGTGGATCCGCCCTTGTACAATGCTTCGAATGACATAATGACAAAGATTGGGTTTTAAGGATTTATAGCTTTCTTTTCTAAATAGACGAATTGATATGCGATATAAGTTTTTGCCGAGAAAGATGGAAGACTTTTATACAGGATTTTATCCGTCTGCAATAAATATTAGTGGTGAATATGGCAATTGAGAAAATTTGGAATAAAGTTCGATAAAACTGGATATAAAAGAAATAACTACATGACATCAAGCTCGCCATCAGATTTTTTCTTGTCTTTTAATCTGGCTTTGAGGTCCTTTTCATAAGCGTTGACCCATTCTGCAGCTCTGTCAGCCGATTTTTTGTCGTTCCCGACACCAGAAGTGTTCCCCACCCCTACGATTATTATTGAGCCTTTGGTTTTTGTAGAATCAATCATCCTGTTTATGGATTTTTTGACTTCTGGGAGAGCATCCTTGATTGCTTTCCTCATCGGCATTATTGCCTCTTCTTGGGACATTTTGACAATTACTGCATCTATTGGTATTTTTTTGTGGATTGCGACGTCTTCTATATAAGAACGCTCGACGCCTATACCGCCCATCGCGACGCCAATGCCCTCTGCGACACTGCCTGTTTTTTCACCTTCTAGTTTTGCTGCTGCATCTACTGTGATTATTTTTGCTATGTTGTTTTTAGATACTAGTTTCTGGAGAGCTTTTCCTGGATAGCCTAACCTGCCACCGGGCCCCTTTGATTTCATTATAAAGACTGTTCTGCCCTTCATTTTTGTTTTGGCTACCACTGTATCAGGATCGATTTCTTGGGTTCTATTATTTCCCATCAGGTCTGCTGCGACAAGGGGACCTAGCGCATCCCCTATCGGCTCGCCTTTTGAAAGTGTTTTTGTTCCGACAAAAAGGGATTTGGAGATCTTCTCTATCATTGGCAATTGCATTTGGATTATCATTGCTATTTGGAGGTTCTTGGTCTTTTTTGCCATTTCAACGTAATGCCTCACAACTTTAGCTACATCATATAGTGTTATCCCAGCTGCAAAGCCCATCTCTACATTTGCTTTTTTCTCTGGATCCAGATCTGGAGCTGCCTGATTCACAAATTGCTCGAAACGGTCTTTCTGTTCCCTGATAACATAATCCCATTTTTTGATTATTCCATTTGGATCTAGGTCAACCGGACCTGTTGAGAAGAATTCATAAAACCTGTCTATTGATTCCTTTAGCTCTTTCGTAGGTTTTTTTGCCATCTGTTTCATTACTACTTTCTTGGACTCTGTTGCCATTTTTTCTATTCCCAGGGCACTTTTCTCTAGCTTCCATATTATCTGGCCTATCATTAATCTTGGGTAGAACATGAAGAAGACTATAAGTAAGGCGAACCATATCAACTGGGATAAGAAATCGAATCCACCGCCGAGCTGGAAAGCAATTGTTTGAAAAGGCATAACATGAGTTGGTCAGAATTTCCGTTTCTGTGAGCAATTTAAACTTTAGTATATAATAGTATTCATAGTATATAAAATCAGGTATGTTTTCATTAAGAGTTTTGGCTGCTATTATAGTGATTGTGATAATAATATCGCTTTTACTTGTAAATTTTGATTCTCTGTCAGATAAAACGAAATCTCTTTTTAAGGGTGAGAAATCAGGCGATTCTATTAGCTGGGTTCCTGGGAAGACAGGCGGCTCTCTAGACCTCACTGTGTATCCTGAAGGCGTGTTTATACTAAAGACAGATTCCCCTGTGAACATAAGCTTGGAAGCGAACACGTTCTCGAACTTCTTGGGCGAGATAAGCGTAGATTATATAAATAAAACAATAAAATTCGCAGATTCCAGAAGCCCGCTGAAGGTGTATTTACAGTTGACGAAAGTTAGCCTTGGCAGCGGTTTGAAGCTCAATAAGTTGAGTGTGCTAAATGGGAGAATGAACATCTCGAAAGATGGTTGGGTTAAGAGTATACAGAACGGGACAATAGAGGTTGAAGGTTTTGTAGGCGGCGGGACAATCACTCCAGATAGTTTCCAGTTGACAGGGAATATTTCTAAGTTCGTGGAGAAATAGCATAAACCACTATTATTCTCTTATGCAAGGCAATACAATACGGTTTAGGTTAAATGACGATCCTGTGAGAGGGAGAGTCTGCGCAATTACTTATTTTCCTCCATTATCGAGGCTCGGCAGCCCTGGATCAGTATACGGATTTGAAGAGACTGATTTCGAAAAAGCGATTGAAACCGTCAGGGGGGATTTAAGATATTTTAATCCGCGAGATGAACCAATTTCTGTGGAGTTAAAGGACACTAATTCTGGAGAAGGCGGGAAAATTGCGAGGCTTTTTATAGATTATTCTAAAAATACAGGCGTTCAAATCAGGTTTATATAAAACAGGCTAGATTTGGAACAACTCCTTGTTCTCCAAATGTATCAGAGCCATCATGACAGCTTGCTTGACGTAGTCTTTTCTTGGTAAGCGGCCTTTTGTTAGCAAGCCTATTGTGCCACCAGAATATCCTATTCTCTTATTTTCAGTGAGTTTTGTTTTGAGCATAGCTTCGTCTATCTCCAGGCCATCTTCTATTACTAAGCTTACTATTTCTTTTGGGTATTCGAAAGCTGAGGATAAGCCTAGGCTATGTGATTTGCCATCGAAGATAGAACAAGAGCAAATATTCATGTACCATGTTTTTGTTCCAGGAACTTTCATAAGCCCGTCTTCTAAACCAAAACTGAAATCGCAATTCTTGAAGGCGTTTTTAGCCTGTTCATTGCGCCTTGGACTGTTTCTTTTACAGCAAGAACTTTTACTGGGTTTTTGGAGCCCACATTAATTATCATATTGGTGAGGAAAAGGGTTTTAAGATATTGCATTCTTTTCTTTTGAAAGCGACTCGACTATCCTTGCATAGGCTGGTCGCGTGACTGAGATCCCTATCCAGACTCCTATTATCGATGTTATTGCAAAGCCTTTCACGAATTCTGCGACCAGGAATATCAAAGGGAGCATAGCCGCGACCATAGTGCCGGCTGCACCGAAGATTATGAAGAATGCTATCTTTATTTTTTCTTTCATCCCATAGATTCTTTTCGATTGGGAACCGAGCGTCTCATCCAAGATTATTATCTGATGGTCTATCCCAGTTCCTATCGCCACAACTATGCCAGCTATTGCAGGCAAATCTATTGTCCATGAGAGGCCTGCGCCTAACAGAGGTATTGTTAATGCGCCTGAAACAGAGAAAATGTCTATCTCTTGTTTTTTCCATGCTGCAGCAAGTATCAACAACAGGTTTATCACGAGTATCCCTATCCATATTCTCGAATCGTTTATTGCTGCAACTCCCAGGACTATCAAAACCTCTGCAAGAGATACGAAGACCATTGACAACGCAACTTTCGGTTTTCTGTATCTTGCAAAAACTACAAGGAAGACAGCAAAACCAGCAAGAAGGCCAACATAAAGCGAGGATCGTATAAATCCAGAACCGAGGGTCGGGGATATCACATCGATTGAAGCTATGTCAAGGCCTGTTGGTATTGACCCTGATCTCAGGATTGTTTGCAATTGTAATTTCTCATCGATTGCTTCTTTTCTTGTTGGCCTGCTTCCGCTGATCTGAGGGTCTGTGTGCGCCTTCCCGCCCAGCTCAGATCCTATTCTCAAGGTTGTGACAAGTTTGTCATCGAGATATATGTAGATATCAGAATCCTGGAGGTAACTTTCTCCAGAAGCATCTGGGACAGAGGGTATACCAGATGTCACTTTCGCGAATTTATCGGCTCCTTGAGAGGAAACGAGAACTCCGAAATAGAATCTCCAGACATTCGGGCCTGCTTGGGTGATACCGGATCGCTGCGGATCAGAGTGGATTAATTCTATATCTTTTCCTTCGTATACATTGGCTAACAGGAAGGCTGCACTGCTTGACCTATTGAGATATTGGAATTTTATATTCTCCAGATCGAAGATGTCCCCTGGGTTCAATTGTTTTCCTTCTATCTCTAGTGTTTGGCCAGATTGTTTTACAGGATACTTCTGGCCTAATAACTGTAGAGAAGACTCATTTGCTGTGAAATAGATGGGCTTTGTCACTTTGGCTTCAAACTTGCCTGTGCTTGCAAGAAGGTTTGTGACTATATCAGAACCAACACCACTTGCCTCTATTTGGATGTAGTTATTTTTTTCCAGGTCGCTGATTGTTTTGAATTTGATTTCTTTCAGGCCGTAGAGGTTAGCTCTGGTTTGCAGGGTTTGTTTTATGTTTTCTACTACATCAACAGTAACATTTGTTTTTGGCTTTAAGATGACTCTGGTCCCTCCTCTCAGATCGAGGCCTAGATCTAGGTTGAAATTCTGGACATCAAGAACATCTAAACCAAGTGTATCGTTGATTTTTAACAGCTGCTCCTCTCCATTGGATATGAATGTGGCATCTCCTTTCAAGTTCGATGTCGTTGCAAACCAGTCGTTCACGTTCTTAATAGGTATCCCATTTACTTCGGTTATAACAGCTCCCTGACTGATTACATTTTTTGCAGGGGAACTCTCTGAGACGAAAGCGACTTCGACTCCGCTTTTTGGCCCTGACTTCAGACCGATAGCTGTCACGCTACCCAAAACCATTAAAACCAATATCCAGACTTTCCAATGGCTTAAAAATTCCATATTACAAACCTTTTTTCTCTGCGTATCTCCTGATTATTGCAACGTTTTGGATCCATGTGTTTACCAAATCGAAGACTATACCAATTATTAAGACAGATGCTATTTCAGACAGTATAGGCGAGAGGTTGGAGATGAAAAGCACTGAGAGCACGGCGAGAGTAGTTAGGTTCATTGTCATCCCTGTCTTGAATGCGCCTTTTATTCTCTCAGATATCGAAAGTTCACTCCCTGATTTCAGGACTCTGGAAGTCAAGAGCAAATCTGTATCAACTGAATAGCCTATTAGCATCAGCAGTGCGGCGAAAGTTGAGAGTGTCAAATTTATCCCTAAAAGGCTCATTGCTGCCATGGTTTCTAGGATGTCTGATATTGCGGCTAGAAGGACTGCTGTTGAAGGCGCAAATGTCCTGAACATCAAGAAAACTACTATAGCCATCAAGATAAAAGAGACTATCAGGCCGACCTGGACTTGCTGGAAGAATGAGGCTCCTAGAGCAGCGCCTACATTTCTTATAGAATGTTTTTCTGTCTGAATGCCTAAAGATTGGAGTTCTTGGAGGATCTCATTTGTGTCTGCATCTGCTGGAGCCTCTACAGATAGCTCATAACCAGAAACGCCGCGGATTTCTCTTACAGAAATATCCTGGAACTTTGATGAAAGGCCAATCTGCAGTTTGGTTGTATCTGTTTGCTGCTGTAGGTTCAAGATTATTGAAGTTCCTCCCTTAAGCTCCAGGCCTCTCTTCAAGAAATCGCCTGTTGTTAGGTAGTTATTTGCAAGGATGCCTATCGAGACCAGGAGTATAGCTACAGAAATTAAGACAAATGCTTTGTAGTTGTAAAAGCTTTT
>CAYYYJ010000019.1:0-1441 GCA_964476045.1 uncultured archaeon
AAGTGTTAACTAATATACCATATGTAGTCACTCTGTTCCTGGCAGAAGCTCATCTATTAAATATATTTATATATTGTGATTATAAATTTGACACTAAACTTTCTCTACATTCTCGATATCAATATAAAATGATATGAAAAAGTTTAAAAAACTTGGTATCATTGGTGGGATGGGACCAGAGTCTACATCTTTATTTTATAGATATATTATCAGATTTCTTCAAGGAAAGTATCACCTATTAGATGCTAAGAGAAGAAAAGGGAGAAACAATGCCAATGTATTTTGACCTTATAGATATGATAAACTCGTATAGAAAAAGCTAAATCTTTATTTTAAGGTCTTTGGAAAGCTGTTGCAATTCTTTTGCCAATTTAATGGATTGCTCTGTGGGTGGGGAATTCTGCCGTCTAATCATTTCTTCCAAGAACCTTCTCGCATCTTCGCCTGTTAATTCAGGTGTGGGTTCTATTGGTTTTGCCATACAAATAGTATATAGATGATCAACTTATAAAGATTTAGCCGATTTGTTTTCGAGATTGAGTTTCCCACCCAAGAACTAGTATCTAGTTATCCCAAATATGTTGGTCGCGCGAACCCTCTTGAAAAGTTCGTCTGTCAAAGCCAGGTCACTCTCCAGATACTTTCTTATTTTCTCATAGTTTTTATCAAGGAAAAGTTTAGCGACCATGCTGCCGTCAACCCCATCTTCTGTCTGGATACCTATTATAGAAGCATATTCTTTTAGCTTCCCCCTCGTGTCGCCATGACGGTATGCGCTTATCTTATCCCTGATGTCCACTAAAGTTTTGTTTACTGAAAAAGGGACTATTTGCGTTCCATGGATAAAGCTCCTTGTCACAAGAAAAGGCATGTCAAAATTGCAAATGCTGAACCCAACAATAAGCATGTTCTGCTGGCTGATCGCTTTTAACTGGCCCCAGAAATCAGCAAGCATCTTCTTTTCGTCGTCTTCAAAGAATATAGAGTTTTTGCCTTCATGCCTCAAGCCAATCGCAATAATCCTCGAGTCTATCGGGTTCAGCAGCTTTTTCCTTTCCTCTTCATTCATGTCTTTGTATTTTTCGAGGTTGATGGGGCAGGTTTCAATGTCCACAACGCAGTAAGGTTCGTTCATAGAGAATAAGTGGTTATTTGATTTAAACGTGTATGGTTTCTGGCACTTTCGGAGATAGTATAGCTTAAATGCGGGAGCTTCCGCTGACCCCTGTTTACTTCAAGGAATAAATTCGAGCTTCTTATAAGAAAAACGAATTAATTGCAGATTTATTCTTTAGGATGGATAAAGTAGAGAGGGCTGGGACAGGCATCCAGAGAATGAAAGACAAGATGAAAGAAGCGGGGCTTCCCACACCAGAGTTCAAAACAGGAAACTTCTTTACAGCGCTATTCAGAAGGCCAACCCCCCAGATAACCCCCCAGA
>CAYYYJ010000019.1:1541-14808 GCA_964476045.1 uncultured archaeon
GGAAACTTCTTTACAGCGCTATTCAGAAGGCCAACCCCCCAGATAACCCCCCAGAAACCAACAAAGTTAGAGAAAGAATTGCTTAATCTTATTTCTGCAAACAACGGCATCACTCGTGAGGAAATCGCGTTGCAACTCAAATTAAGCCCTGAAACCATAAAGGAATACTTAGCAAAACTCAAAGAAAAAAACTACTAAAAAGAATAGGCCCAGATAAAGGCGGCCATTGGGACGTTTTGAAGTGATAACTATGAAACAAATGCAAAAACGGAGAATCCAAAAGCCAAAACACTTACAGGAGCCTTTATCCGCGACTATCCAAAAGGGCACTGGAACCCTTTGGCAAGAGTGAAGGACGCAAAGCAGGTTGCTCTAATTGTGGAAAGAGTAAAAAAGAAATATTAAAGGCGTTCAGCGAGCCTGCTAAAAAAGAAACCCATGAAGAAAAGATAGAGAGGCTCAAAAAAGCAGGACTCCCTCTAATTATAGGAAGCCAGCCAAAAGAAGAACCTAAAAAAGAAAGTGAGTGAATCTTATATAAGTCCGGAAACCATTCTTTATAATAAAAGCGGAGATGTTGACTTATGGAAAATCTTATTAGTCGTCAACACCCAGCACCCGAAACTCAAAACAGCGGGACAACAGTCCCAGACGTGATGCGTCGGCCGGGATTCGAACCCGGGTCGCCACCTATTTGCTTACGGTTTTTCCGTTAACGCTTTTGCATCAGCAAAAGGGTTATTGGCAAGGTGGAATCCTACCGCTAGACAACCGACGCTTTGAATCTGATATTAATTTTTGCTAATTTATACTAATGCGGGAGATGGGATTTTCAAACTAACCAATTGGTTAAGTAGATCCCTTTCTTTTGGGATCTCAACACTTTTCTTTCGGGAAAGAAAAGGGCTGAATTCGAACCCACGAAGGCATTGCTCGCGCGTCTTTTTGGTGCAGCTTTTTTCTAAAAAGGTGCGCACTAAGCCACAGGATCTTGAGTATGGCAATCATCCGGAACAGCTAAGGTTTTGCCTTATGTGCTGCGTCAGCACTCAAATGAAACCTGCCCCTTTGGCCAATCCCATAGTCCTTCTATTGACCCAAAAGTTTGAGTAAACCCCTTTCTTGGGATCTCAAACCTTCTTTGGAAAGAAGGGCTGACTCGGGAACCCCCGCAACTAGTGATATTTATAAGATTACTAATAAAAGCGTTGTTTTAACCAGAGATTAAATTTATCACTATCTCTCCCCTTCTTTTTTCTTCAAATAAACTCTCTCAATCCTCTCCTTCCGCGCAAACTGGAGAATCATGCTTGCCACAATTGGAGGCAGCTGTTTCTGCTCCACTATTTTTGACAGTTTGAAAACATCCAAATCTGAAAGCTCACCCCAGAGGTCGCACTGCCTGATTATTGTTTCAAGTTCTTTCCTCCCAGTATCTGTTTTCCCGGGGAATTTTAGGACATCCTTAACCCAAATCCTTGCAGTGTGGTCTGATCCATTCAACATCACAATTCCTTCCTTCTCGCAAAGTTTTATGATAGCCTCTTTTATTTTTTCCAATTCAGAATCTATTTTCTCAGAGAGTTTCTTTTTCTCCTCCTGCAAAACAACATATTTATTTACAAGCTGAACGCCGGCTTCGCTCAGAAATTCATTTGATGGAAGGGCTTCTGTTTTATATACATGCTTCCACTCAGGGCAGATTGGCCGGAATTCGCACCAATCGCAGAGCTTCGAAACTTTCGGGCCGAAGGTTTTCGTGGAATTTACTTTATCGATCAGCCCTATTGTCTCTTTTTTTAGTTTATCAAGCTCCTCCTGAGTTTTCTGCAGAACCATTGTTTTGTCAAATGCAAGGAAATGCCAGATGAGCTTGACGTCCTTTGCATCCTGATAGCTGTTTAGAATTGCAAGCGCATACAAGGCCAACTGCCTGTCCTCTTTCAAATACTCTTCGTACGGTAAAGTAGCGCTTGTCTTGTAATCATGGATCTCGTATTTACCGTCGCCTGTGGTCATAAGCCTGTCTATGTAGCCCTGCAGCTTGTATTTCCCTTCTGGATCCAAGTCTATTGTAATATGTTTTTCCAGTCCAATGATCTTCCCTTCTTCAAAAGGTTCGTGTCTTCTGAAATAATCTCTGATAAACTGCTCGCCCATCTTCCTGTAATTCTCCTCAGTGTAATCTTTCCTTACAAAAAGTATCGCGCTATTCCAGCTTTTCTTCCACTCAGAATTAAAATATTCCAAGATCTCTTCCACCGAGTTTTTTTTCTGGAATTTCAGGTCAGTGTAAAGCTTCTCCAGCGCCTTATGCACCATCTCGCCAAGAAAAGCTTCTACACCCTGTTCTATCTTCGATTCCAGAAGGTCTATATATTTGTACTTGTATTTGAGCGCGCACTGCTCGAAAGTTGAAAGCCTTGAATGGGAGAATATAGACATATCGCAATCAATAATAATGTATTTTAACATTTAAAACAAAGCAGTAACATCGCTTTGGACCAGATCAAACTAATTTTTAAGCAGACTCAGTCAAATTATCCCCTATGTACGCAATAGAAACCCAAAACCTAAAAAAAGATTTTGCAGATGGAAAAGAAATAGTCCATGCAGTAAAAGGGATAGGCCTGAAAATAGAGAAGAACCAAGTATACGGCCTTCTCGGCCCAAATGGGGCTGGAAAAACAACCACTATTTTCATGTTATCGACGCTTCTTCTCCCAACATCTGGTTCAGCCAGAGTTCTGGGTTTTGATGTTGTAAAGGAAAGAAATAAGATAAGAGACAAGATAGGCCTGTGCCTCGGCGGATCGAGGTTTTATTGGGACATGAAGCCAGCTGAAATTTTAGAATACTATGGAAGGCTTTACGGGATAAAAAAAGAGGAGAGAAGAAACAGGATAAAAAACCTTATAGACGACCTGGACATGAATTGGTATGCAGACAGGCATTTTAGCCATATGTCAACAGGGATGAGGCAGAAAGTCGCTGTTGCAAAATCGCTGATAAATAATCCGGAGGTGCTTTTCTTGGACGAGCCGACAGCGGGTCTGGATGTCGAGGTTGCAGTATCTGTGCGAAAGTATATCCTGAAATTGGCAAAGGAAAGAGAGATGACAGTGATCCTGACTTCCCATCACTTGAATGAAGTTGAGGAGATGTGCAAAAGGATTTCCATAATAAACAACGGGAAAATAGTCTCTGAAGGGACCCTGAAAGAAATAAGGCAGAACCTAAAGTTCCCGGACATAGTCCATCTTTATCTCTCAGATTATTCCAAACTGGATTTCCTAAAAAAAGAAAAGGATGTCATAGATTATAAAATAAACGACGGGCTCTTCATACAGGCAGAAAACGGGTTGAAGACAGCAAACAGGATAGAAAAAATTCTGAAAAAGAAAAAAGTAAAAACTACAGACATTGAAATCAGGAAAGCCAGCCTGGAGGAAGTTTTCCTGAAAATAATAGGGGGCAAAGCCGATTCAGGCATACGGACTGCGGCAGAGTAATATGTTAGAAGAAATCTCAGCATACTTCTACAAGCACAGGAAAATAGCAGCCAGAAGGCCTGTCGAAATGTTTGTGGTTTTCATAGACCCATTGATAGCGTTGCTATCTGTAGGCATACTGATCTACTTTGCAATCCAGAATGGGGCCCCTGCGTCTTCTCTGATGTTCGTGTTTGTGGGAGTTGTTGCCTGGAATTTTTATGACCTCACGCAGAGAGCGCTAACATACGGAATAACTTTCGATATATGGAGCGCATCCCTAAAACACTCTTTTTCCTCAAAGGCAAGAATTATCCACTTCATTTTAGGAAATTCAGCATACGGGGTTCTCAGCTCTTCGATAGCTTTTCTAGTCATAGCCTCTGTTGGATTTTTCGCATTCGGCTTCAACATCTTCGCCGGAGGCTTGTATCTGCTAAACCTCTTCCCAATTTTCCTTTTCGCAGTCTCGATGGGCCTGATAATAGATTCGCTCATGGTCTCAAAAGGCGAAAAGTATATGGCACTGATTTGGATGATGGCTGGCGTAGTCATGATATTTTCAGGAGTTTATTATCCGTCAAGTGTGTTGCCAACGCCTGTAAAAGAAATCTCCCAGCTAATCCCGGCAACGCATTCAATAGCTTCTATGCGGGCAGGTTTTGGCTTCTCGCCCGAAACCGGGTTTTCAGAGTTTCTGATAGGTTTAGTTTTGTCTCTTGTTTACTTAGGGATAGGCTATATTTTATTCTATAAAGGCCTGAAAAAAGGTTATGAAAACGGAACAATAACACAATATTAGTTATAGAAATGTAAAATCAACTCATCTTCGAGAGCTTCTGGCTGATCTCTTCAAACTGGTCTTTAAGCCTTTTCTCGCCTTTCTCGAGAGTTTTTACTCGGGTAGAAATGAAATCCATTTTTTCGGCCAGTTCTTTCTTCAGACTCTCGATATCTGATTTTATTAAAATAGGTCCAGCGACCTTGTAAACATCATCTTTTGTATTGCTTAGTTCAGTCAGCGCTTTCTGTATCTCGGTTATCTGCATGTTCAAATTCTCTTTTTGCCCGACTATGTTCTGAAGCTGTTGCTGATACATCTGAGCCTGTTCCAGCAACTGCTGGGCCTGAATTGGCTGTGGTTTTTCTTGTGTTGGCATATTCCTGTAAACCTTTCTTTTAATATAAACTTTTTCTTTGGAAAGAAGAAGTTTACTAGCCTGTACTTATCCTGTTTGCCACTGCGCCCCTGGTCTTCTCGATTATCCTATAACCGCAGTACGGGCAGATTATTTTTTTAATTGTCTTCAGTTCCATCTCTATTTTCTTTCCGCAGGCTGTACACTTGTATGTTAACATAAACACTCCCCCATATTTCTAGGCTATTTGGTATGCCTTTCCAGCCACCTTGAGCCCGCAAGATTTGCAAACCCATATGCCGGCAGCCTGCCTTTTAATAGAGTCTTTTAGGCAGCTAGGGCATTTTTTCTGGGCCTGCCTAATCTTGTCTATTGCAAGGACATTTTTTCTAATCCTAAGGCCGTACCTGACGCCAAATCTGCCGCTTGAACCAACTTTTTTCGTCTTCATACAACTTTTTTACTAAATGGTTGAAGTTGATTTGAGACCAATTGGGATTCAGGTGGACACTGATCTTATCCAATTGGTTAGGATCAGTGTCGTCCCTTTAATCAACTTCGTCCCTCTAAAGCTTAACCAAAAAACGGCTTCTTGTTTCCGCTTAAACTTTATGTCTTAATTTGGCACTGACTGCTTAAAAGCCTATTGAATAGGAGCTAGAGAAGTTTCCTTAATTGCTTCCCGAGCTCTATAGACTTCTCGAACATATGGTCCAATTGCTTGAGTGTGAACGGATCAACACCGCCTTTCTGCAGTGCGCATATGTTCCCATTGTCTTTAGTTCCGACAGTCAGCCTTGCTGTTGAAGCAACTTCTTCTTCTGTCAATGCGTCCACGAAAAGGCTGTCTGCCATTTTTACATGGGTGACTGATACAGGTTTGCAGGTTAATGGGACTTTTGTCTTTGTTTTTTCTGTGGAGATGACCTTCCCGTCCTCAAACTTAGGCATCCTTGCGTCAAGTAACGCAGATACAGCTGCAAGCGTGCTCGCATCCAGAAGGTTTCCGCCATCGTCAAGCATGTAAATATCGACATTCACTACCCAGACCTTTTCTTTTTCAGTAATGCACAATTTCTCGACATCTATTGAATGGCTTTCTCTGATGCTTCTATCAACAACTCTTGCTAGTTCAACAGCATTCTCATTTGGCGGCCCTGACCTGAATTCAGGTGAAGCGAGTGGGGAGAACTCTGCGCCGACTATCAGAACTCCTTCATTCGGAGTGTCTTCGAAAGGAGCTTTCACTTCCATCTTTACTCCAGCCATTACTTGAGTTGAACCGATTTTTACTAACGCAGACCCTTCAGCTTTGTCTATTATGCCTTTTTGTATTTCAATTTTCCTGAATTCGTCTTCTTTTCTCCCATCAGTTCTTATTGACCTCTTTGCGAGATCGAGTATGTAGTCATTTTTAGTGCTCATAATTTCTCCTCATACAATACTTGTTTTAACCTGATCAATCCATCGCTCTTTCAGGGCCTGTTTTTGCTTTTCGTAAATTATTTCGCAGCCTTTTATTGCGAGGTTCAGGACGCCTTTCACATCTTTTAATGGCATGTCTCCGTCCATCTGCAGCAGAGAGATCTTATTCTCCCGCGGTATGTATGCTATTGGCAAATCGCAGTCTGTCATCTCCTCTTCTTTTCCAGCCAGATCCAAGACATACTCACCGTCTATCTTGCCTGCCGATACGCTGCAGACAAGGTCTTTCATCGGTATTCCTGCGTCTGCGAGTGCTACGGAAGCTGCATTTATTGCTGCTGTGCGTGTGCCTGCCTCTGCCTGAAGTATTGCAACATGCACTTCTATCCCTGCTTTTGGAAATTCCTCTAAGCAAATTACAGGCTCCAAAGCCAACCTCATCACTTTCGAGATCTCTGTGCTTCTTCTGCTGTTTCCCGGCCTTATCCTGTCTTCTGTCGAAAACGGCAACATCACATATTGCGCTTCAAGCAGTGCTCTCGTCGGTATCTGCTGGTGTTTTGAGAATAATCTTTTTGGCCCATATACTGCAGCCAAAGCTGTTGTTCTGCCTAATTTAACAAGGGCTGATCCTTGAGCCCTTTCCAAGACACCTGCTTTTATTACAAGTTGCCTCAGTTCTTCAGGTTTTCTGCCATCAATCCTTTTTGTAACCATATATTTTTGCTTAAACTTTTTATCAAAAAAGTTTATTCTAAGCCTCCTTCTTTCATCTCTTCCATCGGAGCTTGTTCTTCGGCGAAAGGTTGGCCTGGTGGCAATGGGGGCGCATTTTCATTCAAGAATTTCTCGATCATATCTGTCAGCCCTTCTTTATGGGACTCTTTCTCGACCATTTTTATCACAGTTGTTGCTAGCGATTCGTCTCCGCCTTGCAGCCAAATTGTCCCGTTCTGTCCAACAACAATGTTGCTCCCTGTCCTTCTTTTTATCATGCTGATCATGGATCCCTGTTTTCCAATAACTCTGGGAACTTTAACTGCTTCTACATGGATTATTTTTCCACCGGAAAGTTTCCTGGCCCGGTCATCTTGCATAGAAAGCCCAATGCCCTGGTTGTTGACAGAGAAAACTTTTACATAGATAAGGTCTCCTACGCTGTAGATTCTAGTGAGATCTGTTCCAGGCCTTACAAACCCCCTTATACCTGAAAGCGATAAGTAAGAGCTATGGGGCGCTTGCAGATTTACAAACCAGCCATTTGCCTGGATGTCTTCAACCTCTCCGATAACCATATCGCCTGCCTGTGGTATGTATCCGCCTGACAAAGGCACGACAGAGATCACATGACCTTCAAGATGTACGATCCCCAATCTTTTTGAGTATATGGAATCTGCGTCTCTGAATGTATTTCTGCCTGGCAAATATTCCATTGAACTCACTATCTTGTCACCAGGAACTACGAATTCTTTTTCTGCTTTTATTAAATTATTTTTTATTTCCTCTTTAATTTCTTCGGCCATATAAATTTTTAAGAAAAGTTTAATCAAAGTTAAACTCTATCTTTATTCAACCTCCTAAATGTTATATTGTCTCCCTTTTGATAATCTTAACTTCTGCCTTTCCAGCTGTCATCCCATTTACCTTATCGTATAAAGCTGTCTGTAAACCAGCTGATATGGTAAGCATTACAATCCATGAAGAAGATGTCCATTCCTCTTTTTCTATGTCTCCGAACTCCCTTAAGGTATGGCCAGCTTTCCCTGCAATCTCCACAGGTATTTTCACGGCAACAGTGACCTTTTCAAAGGCTATTGGTATTATTGGCTGTAACTTATTAATAACTTGAGGTACCTGGTCAGCTGCCGATCTAAAGGGATCTATGTCCAGATGGGTCTGCTCCATCGCATTCAATATCCTCTGTTGGGGATGGGGTATATGGGTTTTTGGGTCCACGCCTTGCCGGGAAATTATGGAAGCGATCTCAATTCTTTTAGCGTCTAACATCTTTCTTCTCTGTTCTGTCGTGAGCTGCACGTCCCCCTCTTTGATTATTGTGGTCGCAATTCTGAAGATGTCAGTTGTCTCAAAGCCCTTTTTCAGGTCTTCGTTCGATAACTTCTCCCCCTTTCTTGCGTCCTTGAATATCTGGTTGACAGCTAAGATATTTTCAATAGAATAAGGCTTCCCTTTCTTGAATTCGAGGGCTTTGTCTGGATCAACCAGTATTTCAAAAATAGTTCCGTTCCTTGTAATTCTCGCTATAACTGCTTGTTCAATAGTAACCATATATAAGATATTAGAAATAGATTCCACAACCAATAAAACCTATTTCGTCCATCGAATGATTATAAAATTACTAAAACCAGACACAAACTCTCACACCCTCTTGGTGATCTCCCCATCTGACATTCTTGTGAATTCTTTAGCTGTAATGACTGTGATCTCCATTTCGCCTGTTTTAGCGTCCTTCTCCCCTGCTTTCAGGGCCTCCAAAGCAAGTTTTACTGCATCATCTACTGTCATCTTTGCCTTATAGCCTGTCTCGAGGACTCTCTTTGCTTTGTCAGATCCTCTTCCAATGGATTGTGCAAACCATTCGATGACTGTGCCTGATGGATCTGTCTCAAATAGTTTAGAACCTGTGTCATCTACGCCTCCGATTAGGAACCCTACTCCGAAAGGGCGCACGCCAGCATATTGGGTAACAACATGTTTTCTGTCAGCAATGAATTTTGTTAAGCTTGCTATAGAAATTGGGGATCCAAAAGTTATTTTGTTTACCTGGGATTTTACTCTTGCGTATTCGACAAGGTCCCTTGCATCCGCAAGAAGCCCGGATGTTGTAATGCCAGCATGGTCATCTATTTGGTATATTTTCTTGTGGGAATCTTCAACCAGTAATGGAGCGCTCGTCTTGATTGCGCCTAAAATAACTGCATCCTGAATTTTCAAACCCAAAGAAGTGGTCCCTTTTTTGACTGCCTGCCTGGCGTACTCAACCTGCAACAGCCTTCCGTCTGGGGAGAAGACTGTTATTGCCCTGTCATAAGCCATGTAGCTTGGCGGTACTGGTTGCATGTCTAGCCTTTTCTTCCAAGAAAAGGCTACAGTACCCAAAAGAAGGATTTACGTAACCTTTTCAATGGAAAAATCTGATTTTACTTATATTAGTATATAGTATTTATAAATAGGGATACCTTCCTGTCAATCAACTGCCAATTTAACCTTGTTCCCTGTTTCCAAGCCCATCCCTTTTTCAAAAAACCCTTTCTTCACTGTTCCCAGACAGATCCCTTTTCCTATGCTGGTTGTAAGCCCGACTTCCTGCATGCCTGAAAACAATTTCTCTTTTTCCAATACTTCTTCTCTTTGGTTGAATTTCATTTTAACAATTTTTCTAGAAACCTGCCCAGAATACGCCTTCATCCTCGCAACGATTTCCTGCCCTGTATAGCACCCTTTTGTGTAGCTTATAATATTTTCCAGGCCCAGATCCAAGATCATATAAGTATTATCATAATCTTTCCCAAATTCCAGGATTCTGTTGCCTGTCCTGAATTGCTCGTATTCTTCCTTATCCATCTCATCAAATCCTTTTTCTTTCAGGGATTTTTTGAACTCTTCGCTCAAGCCTCTCCTTATCAGTATCTCAGGGTTTTTCGAGATTGGATTTTTTAAAATTGTTTCCCGCTCCGCAAAAAAGCCCTCAGATCCAAATAAAGAAAAGACGCAAAAGTCTTTACTCAGATCCCCTGTTTTGCACTCGCTAAACCCTGCCAGATCCTTCAGATACGCAAAAAGGTTTGTATGGGCAGAAAAATCAGATTGGATTAAAAAATAGTTTTCTATATTGTAAATAGAAGAGACAGACAAAACCTTTCCAAACCTGTCCAGAAAGGCAGCGCCAATTCCAGATCCTGGCTTCAAGCTGTTCAAATCATTAGTGCAGATGCCCTGCAAAAATTCCTTTGATTTTTCACCTGAAATTTTTATAAGGCTGTATTCCAAACAGATAAATTTGCCCATAAAGATGTTATTACCTAACTTTTATTTCTATCTATATAGATTAGTAAAATCAGGTTAAAGATAACTATGAACGATTATTGGAAATCCCATATAGAACATGAAGTGTCTCGCCAATGTTCGAATAGACCTGGCAGGCTTGTTTTAAAGGGCCAGTTGTTTAGAGATTTAGCCTCTTATGAAAATCCAGAAGCCAAATCCCGTGATGGAGCTATAGATTATAGAAAATTGAGCGGAATGATAAGCGTCAGATGGAAAGCTGAGATAACTATCCCAGTAAACGGCAACAGAAGTTTGCATTATATAGATATCGAGCCGTCGGCTGTTGTGTTCAGGCCAGATTTAGTTCAGGCAGGCCACCTCGACCGCTTTTTACAAAACCTGAATAGACTATATGAAAACGACGAAGCCTATTTCGGTGAACCTCAAAGAGAAAAAGGAGAACTTGTTGCTGATGGATCTATATACCCAAAACCAGTTTTCGCCAGTGATAATATAGGCAAACATTTTGTAGTTATCGATGAAGCAGCGGGAACTGTCACAGTTAATGTCAAAAAAATCCTAGACGAGAAAGGAGACCTCACAGCCTGCGCACAGGAGGCTTTTCAATATGCAAAAAATTTGCCGCGTCACTTGAACGATCCGCACAGAAGAGTCCGCTCATTAACATTAAGGGTTGCTCCCAGAAGGCTCAGCTTCACTGTAGAAGATCCTGGCCTCGATGTTAAATCTACACCAGTGGTCTTGTTGAGACAAACTGCAGGAGCCCTTTTAGATCTGGTATTCTAAATTACGACATCTGGAAAAAAGTTTATATACATCTGCAGCAAAATATATTACCATATGGAAAGCATTAAAGGGACGAAACTGATTTCAGAAGGATTGGTTAGCAAACCAGTTTCTAGCCTTCTTTGTAAATCCTATAAAGCCTGGAATTTTGTTACACTTGGCTTTTCCATTATCAATAACCACAAGCTCTGAGCGCCAATAAACCGCGGCTTGTGAATTATTTCTGTTGGATTTTTTCTGAAGAAGCTCGTTGGTTTATTCTCGCGCTGCTAGCTCTAGGTTAAAAGGAGGAAAATATGTCAACAGCAGTTGCAGAAGAAGTTGGATTTGAACTCAGGAGATTGAGAAAGTTCTCAAAAGAAATCAGAGAAGCGCCTACAACTCTCCATGTCTACGGACCAAATGGCCCAAAGACGTCTTACTCTTTTACACCTTATGGATCTATGAGAAAAGTTGTTGTAGGGAATCAACGTGGAGATTATCAGACAATAAGATGGCCAGAAGCCGGTTCTCAACGAGTTCTACATGATTACGGCGTTCTCACAGGCGGCTTAAGAAAATGGACACTTGTAGGAGAAGATAATTTTGATGGATAATATGTCTGATGTAAAAGATCTGCAGGTTAAAGAAATAAGGGGAAATATTTCCAGACAGCTCGCTATAGCTAGATACACGCCTTTTGGAGATCCAAGATATGGCAGCCTCCAAATCTCTTTTCCAGTTTACAGAGACGGAGCAGGAGGACTCAGAGGAAAATTCTATGAGGCCAGAATATCCTGCGTACTTGAATTCCCGCGAAATTCCAGTGACGGTTTTTTGACAAGTGTTGTAGTAGAAAATTCGGATAGAGATCAGCTCACAGGAACTTTTCCCGACAAAGATCTGGCTAGAGTAGTTGAAGAATTATCAAGGATCTCTGGTAAAGATGTAAGACTTGAAAGAAGAGCAGGAGATGCTTATTCAGGTTCGTATTGTGGATGTCGTGGGGAAGATTCAATACTCCTTTCCCAAGAAGAGTCTGGAATTGTTTTAGAATTAGCCGACCCTGGATTAAGAATTAGAAGAAGGAATTCCAGAAATTTAGGCGATCTGACAGTAACTCTTTTCGATGTTATGTTAAGTTCGAGGAAAAAACCAGTCAGTTATGGGCAAACAGGCTACGAAAGAACTAACAATACCACCATTGGAAAAGTAACTGCAGAAAGTTTTGAGGAAGAAAGAAGGAGGTCGGTGTATGGAAGATAACATGACAGTCGGGTTTGCTGTGAAAAGAATGCTGAGCGCTCAGGAAGTTTTGGCTAGATACAGGGTTGGAGACCCTGAGATCACATATCTGGACGCTGGAAAAGCAAGAGCTTCATTTAGATGGAACACTATAAAATTAGGATACTTGTTAAGAGACTAGGGTATGAAAAATCCCTGACTTCGGGTCCAATTAACATTTAAATATCCTCCTCACATAATAGGTATATTAAGAAAGAGTCTGATTCTAATATGAATTATCAAAATTTTATGGGAATTGAACAAATACTGAAGAAAGAAAAACTGGAGATGCCAGAACCAGCTGTTAATCTGAAAGATGCGCACGAGATGGAACTGAAACTGAAGACAGGGACAACAACAGTAGGCCTAATCTGCAAAGATGCAGTTGTGTTGGCAGCTGACAGAAAAGCTACAATGGGATACCTTATAGCCAGTAAAGATGCCAAGAAAATCCTAAAATTAGACGAACACATTGCAATGACAATCGCTGGTCTCGTCGGCGATGCGCAAGTTCTCGACAGGTACCTGCGCGCAGAGCTAAAACTATTCAAGCTCCACGAAGACAGAAAAATGCCTGTGAAATCAGCGGCATCCCTCGCAGCGAATATTTTGTATGCAAGAAGATTTTATCCTTATTATGTTCAACTGATTATTGCTGGTTATGACTCAAGGCCGCAGATATACACTCTAGCCCCAGATGGATCTGTAATAGAAGAAAAATACTACTCAACTGGATCAGGCTCACCTATGGTTTTCGGTGTCCTCGAACACGAATTCAAAGACAATATGGAGTTAGAGGCTGCTAAAGCTCTCGCAGTCCAGGCTGTCGCTGCAGCTGTGAAAAGAGACATCGCATCCGGCGGCAGCGGAATAGACCTTATTGTAATTGACAAAAAAGGCGTGCATGAATTCTCAGACGCAGAAGTCAACAAATTATTGAAATAATTGAATTTTGTAAATTAATATTGGAAGGAGTTCTGAATTTTACCTTTATTGTAAACCCAAATAAAAAGGAAATAAAAGTTTAGTTGAAGTGGAAGCCATAAAATTTGGCCCCTTTCTGATTAGACAAAAATTTGTATGCCAGAAAAAACCCTGCTAAACGAACTTGAAGTCAGCCCTTCTTTTCCAAAA
>CAYYYJ010000019.1:14908-22277 GCA_964476045.1 uncultured archaeon
CCAAGAAAAGGTTTACCCATTATGCCAGAAAAAACCCTGCTAAACGAACTTGAAGTCAGCCCTTCTTTTCCAAAAGAAGGTTTGAGATCCCAAGAAAAGGTTTACCCATTATGCCAGAAAAAACCCTGCTAAACGAACTTGAAGACAGTCTGCCGAAAGATGCCCAAATAACAGAAATAAAATTCGAGGCGTCTGAACTAGTCCTTTACACAAAGAATAAGGAATTTTTTAAGAACTGCGAATCTGTGATAAGAGATATAGTCGGAAGGCTGAAGAAAAGAATAGAGGTTAGGCCAGACCCCTCGATAACCACAGACCCTGAAATCGCAACAAAGATGATAAAGGAGATGGTCCCAGAAGAAGCAGGGATACAGGAAATCTATTTTGAACCGGAGTTGGGTAAAGTTGTTATAGGATGCCTGAAGCCAGGATTAGTTATCGGTAAAGGCGGAGAGACTTACAAGAAGATCAGGGATGACACTTTCTGGTTGCCGAAGATAGAAAGGTCGCCAGCCCTTAAATCAGATATCGTGAGCGCTGTGCGGAGCCTTCTTCACACAGAATTGGACTACAGGAAAAAATTCCTGAATAAGATAGGCCAGAAAATTTCTCTGAGAAAAGAGGTCGAAGACGAGTGGGTCAGGTTAAGCTGTTTAGGCGGCTTCAGACAGGTTGGGAGAAGTTCAATGATGGTCCAGACACCTTACTCCAATGTCCTTTTAGATTTTGGCCTCAACCCATCAGATAATACAACACCTCAGATAGATGCGCCTGATTTTAACATAGAAAAAATAGATGCTGTTGTCCTGTCTCACGCGCACATAGATCACTGCGGAATGATCCCTTACTTATACGAGAACGGCTATACAGGGCCGCTATACTGCACACCCCCAACAAGAGACCTTATGGTCCTCTTATGCATGGACGCGCTAGACGTTGCGCAGAAGAATGGAAGGCCTACTTATTACACAAAAAAAGCAATCGAGAAAACAGTAAAGCATACAATTGCTCTTGAATATGGGGAAGTCTCTGATATCACAGAAGACATCAGATTAACTTTACAGCCTTCTGGCCATCTTCTCGGTTCCTCTCTCTGCCATCTTCACATTGGAAAAGGCCTCCACAATATTCTCTACACAGGCGACATAAAATTCAGCTACACAAAACTCTTCGACCCTGCTTACACAGACTTCAAGAGAATAGAAACCCTGATCACAGAATCAACTTATGGGGGAGCTAATGATATCATGACACCCCGGAAAGAGGCAGACGAGAATCTGCTAAAAATAGTTCAGGAGACCCTTGCTAGGGGAGGGAAGGTTTTGATCCCAATATTTGCAGTAGGCAGAGCACAAGAGGTGATGACCCTTCTTGCCCAGTCTGGGATAAACTGTCCTGTTTGGATGGAAGGTATGGTATGGGATGCGACTGCAATACATACAGCCTATCCAGAGTATTTCGGACGGAATCTTCAGAGAGAAATTTTACACAAAGGTAAGAACCCATTCATGTGGGAAAACTTCAAGCATGTGGCCCCAAGAGAAAGGAATAGTATAATAGACAGCTCAGAGCCAGGTATAGTGATGGCGACGTCAGGGATGTTAATGGGCGGTCCTGCCGTCGAGTATCTGAAAGGCTTGGCTCCAGATAAAAAGAACACTCTCCTCTTTGTAGGATATCAGGGTGAAGGAACCCCAGGCCGTCGCATCCAGAAAGGCTGGAAAGAAGTCCCTATGTCAGTTGAAGGCGGCAAAACAAAAACAATAATGATAGAAATGGATGTAAAAACAATAAGTGGTCTAAGCGGCCACAGCGACAGGAACCAGCTCATTAACTTCATCAAAAAACTTTCCTGTAGGCCAGAAAGAGTAATCACAAACCACGGGGACAAAATGAACTGCATTGACCTCGCGCGCGACATCCACAAAATGTTCAATTGCGAGACGCTCGCGCCGAAGGTGTTGGATGTTGTCAGGTTGAGGTAAGTTTTATTCTGAAACCCAAATTTCTTTTTAAGGGAAGTATAACAAATGAACTCTCGAAATCCTACTGATCTGCAATTGTTTATGCATCTAAATCAACACAGAAGAAAATGAATTCATTTTAGGTAAGAGAAAGCGAATATAAGCTTTATTTCTAAATAATCCATATGCCTGCACTTGTACCGCCTATCAGAAGAAATAGGCGCGGATATGACAGAGATGACGGAAAAGGCCAGGCTGGCTGTTTGGTTTTACTTGGCTTAAGCCAGCATTCAAACCCAAAAACAGCTTGGTACCACCTGGCTTTATTTGATTCCACTGTTTTTGTAAATGGCGGCAAACCGAGGGTCATTTCTGCGTCTAAAAATAGTTCGACGGCCTTACTTTTTTATGCAGAAATAGACAGGGCAATATTCTATGAAACAGACGCAGGGATACACTATGCAGTTTTCGAACGGGACAAAGAGCCGGAAGAAGAGGAAATAGTAGACTTGTATGCCGGGATTTTGCTTAATGGTGAAGTTGCCGGAAAAAGAAGATATGAAAGATGGGAAGATGCGCATAAAGCTGCCCAAAAAACACTTCAGGAAAAACCGGAGGAAACAAGAAGTCTAGTTGTACACAAGTTCAGATGCTTTGCCTATCCAATGGGAAGACGTGGCGACGATTTTCTGAGAGTCGGTGTTAACACAGACGAAGCAGAAACTTTACTGTGGGAGCAGGGATCTGATTTTGTTAGGTCAATTTTCCCGCAACCAGAAATAGGGGGATATGTCGACCTCAAACCTTCTGATCTTCAGCCGCAGCATAGAAGTTTTTCAATAGGACCGATAGATTAAGTATAAAACTAGAAAAAGCAAATTCTTGTTCTCCTTGAAAAGGTTTTTACTTATGCACAACTGCAAACTCTGGTGTCAGTATTAGCCAGTCCTGCTCAATCCCAACTATGTCACCATTTTGTGCCAGAACAGTTCTTTTTAGCCTTTCAATAGATCTCTTCAGCTCTCCCATGTCCTTATCTTTCAGAGCTTTTATTTTGAGGAAGACTACTGAACCATCTCTGAGATCTTTTAAAACTCGGTCTGTGTCAGAGAAATCAGTCAGCTTGTCAACTTTTATTCCAACCTTCCCCATTCTATTTCCAGTCAATGCTGCATCTGTAACATCAACTTCGACATAGTCGTCTGAAGGGACTACCTGACCCTCAGATTTTGTAAAAAGTTTTTGTAGTACCATATTTTAGACGATTATGAAGATAGAAAGAAATCAGGTAGACTTAATTCAAATAATTAGTTGTCTGCCTTTTTTCTAACTCTTGTTCTCCTTGTTATTATAATAGTATACGAAGCTTAAATACATATTCGAATTATCTATGTATATATTGGCCAAAATCAACAACTCTTCAGTAAAAGTTAATGCCATATTTATATCTAAAAGAACATATATTATCTGATAGCATGAGCAAACCAACAAATCTTATTCTTATTGTAGTATTGTTTTCAATACTCTTCTTATTTTCCATTTCCCTTAACCCAGTCCAAAGTGTGCCAATGAACCTAACCCAATATGGCCAGTCTAACACATCAACAGCTGTAGTTAATGGTTCAGTTAATTTTCCCAACTCAACTTTAATTGAAGCCAATTCAACGAATATCCGGCTGACTTTCAACATAACACACGGAGGAGGTATAGATGTCATACAGGCCAGTATACTTCAAACAACTTCAAATATATCCAGGGTTACAATAACACTGCCAAATGATTATACGCCAGGGAAAACAAATTTTACTTTCATAGCGTCTTCAAACGCGACTACAGTAAGCCCCCCTAATTTGCACCAGTTTTTTAACGAAACCAGGGGAGGAAACTTCAATGACGTCTCTATAAATTCTGTTGTAAACCTTACGTGGAACAGAACTACAGTTACAGGCGAAGTATTTAATATAATCCAAAACCAATCAGGCAACGGCTACAACACCTCCAGAAACTTCACTTTCAATGTCTCTGCTCCAAATAAAACAGGCACATATTTGTTTAATATATCAACCTGGAATACCACTGGAGGCGATCCACTCGACGGTGGCGATTACAACGTCACCGCCTTCTACACAACAGTTGTAGACAGAACGCCGCCATCAAGCTTCAACCTATTAGTATCCCCAACAAATGATTCGTTCAACGACACAATCTGGTTCAAGTACAGTCTTGTAGAACCAGGCTTCGGCGGAACAAATGGCAAATGCGGAAACATCCTAGTAGGCCACAATTACTCAACTAACCAATCAATATCAGAAGTGGTGGCAAACAACACAATCCTCTCAACAACAGCAGCAGGTGCAGTAGTCTGTGATGCAAGCTTCAATCTCGCGAGCTCAGGCACAAACGGATCAATCAACTTCACAATCAATTACACAGACCAAAGTGGCAATATCCCAAGCAGGTCAAACATGACATTCACAGTATTCAGAGGCACCTACGGCGGGTCAACGGCAGCTGCTGCAACTCCAACACCTACAGCTCAACCTGGTTATGTCAAATCAACCTCGACCACAGCCTCCAACCCAGATGTGCTGGCATCCAAAACCCTGATAGTCAGAGAATCAGCAACCCCAGCAAAACCACTAGATCTGACTCCATCAACAGAATTAATAGCGCAAGGCCTAACAAAAATACAAATACAGGTATCAAAAGAAGTGGCGGCCGCAGACGCAACAGTAGAAGTCAAAGCCCTCAAACAAATCCCAACAACAGATGAGGCAGGACAGACTCTCACAGCCTTGCCATCAGGCTCGCAACTGCCGCTAAAAGTCTTGCAGATCACGCCATCAGCTACATTAAGAAACAGCACATCCAAGGCGCTAATTACTTTTACCCTTAATAAAACAGAGTTAGAAGGCATAGACCCAAACAATGTAGTATTAGCCAGATTCTCCGAGGGAACCTGGGCAGAACTTCCAACAACAATAACAGAGACCAAGGCTGGAACACCTTTTTATGGAGACCCAAAAATAGCTATGCTTTTTGTAACAGCGCTTCTTGTCTTGTTCACAGGCTTTTCTTCGATAGGTTTTCTTAAAACAGAGGAGAATGGAGCTAAAAGGATAATACAAATGGCAAAGACATTGCATGGAAGAGCTTCGCCTTCGCGACGGCAATACAAAGTCGTATTAATTTCTGTGATAGTCCTCGTGTCTGTTAGCTTTTTGTTTAACTTCAATCCAAGCTCCTTTATAATTGGTAACGGGCTGGCAGATGGTTCAGTCCAGTTTACAGCAGAAACCCCAGGATTCTCTGTGTTCGTTGTAACAACAAAAGCGCCGGCAGTACAGAGTGAACCTACAATAACAGAAAAACCATCACCGATTGCAGAAACGACAACTACGCCTGCAACAAGTCCAGTCCCTGCAAAAGAAAAAACACCTGATCTATCTATACTTTATTTGGCTGGTGTAGCAGTAATAGTATTAGTTCTCCTAGTTTTTGGAATAAAAAAGAGAAAACACAGGAAAAAATAAAATTGTTTTTCCGCAATTTCTATTAAAAACTTGATTAGAAATAAAAAACATGCCTATACTCTTCTTCCTCTTCTACCGCCTGGCTTCCTTGTTGTGTCGTGTGGAATTGGAGTAGTATTTTCTATTGTGCCTATCCTGAGGCCAGCCCTTACTATAGCTTTCAAGGCAGGCTGAGCCCCTTCACCAGGAAGCCTTTTTCCGTGGCCTCCTTCAGCCCTTAACTTGATGTTCACGCCAATAAGGCCTTTCGCAAGCGCATCTTCTGCTGCCTTTCTTCCAGCCTTCATTCCGGGGAAAGCAGTCCCTTTATCCTTATCGCGGTTTGTCATCATGCCAGCAGAGAATCTAGCTATAGTCTCTGCTCCAGTAATATCTGTTATGTGCACGACAGTATTGTTCGAAGCTGCGTAGATGTGGGCAATTCCCCACTTCTCTTTTCTTTCTAATATTTGATTGCCCATAATTTTCTAATTTCATTTATTTTCTGCTGGTTGCTCTACTTTAGCTGGTTTTTGCACTAAAGGGGGCTTCAGCTTATCTATATCCATCGTAACCCCAACTTTACCTTCTTCAGATAATGGAACTAAATAGGAAGGGAAGTTTGTTTTTCTTCCTTCTACTGTCACGTGCCCATGAACAATTAGCTGTCTCGCCTGCCTGGCTGTTTTTGTAAAGCCTTTTTTGTGGATTATTGTCTGGAGCCGCCTGTCAAGGACATTTTTCAGGCTTAAAGATAAGATATCATCCAGTGTAGTTGCTTTGATAAACCCCAGCTTGTTTATCTTCTCCACAAGCTCTTTTTCCTTGTCTTTATTTTTGACGGCATTAAGTTCCCTTGCCCTTCTCCTGAAATTACTGACAAGAGCTTTGACTGCCCAGATCTCTTTTTTCCTTCTAAGGCCGTATTCCTTGAGGATCTCTTTATCCTCTGCTATCAAAGCAGAATCCCACAGCATCTTCGGCCTCTTGAATTTATTTTGCAGCTTCCTCATATATCTACCCTCTTTCTTTTCAAAAAAGAAAGAGCCTTATAACCCAGAAAGAAAACACTTGCTTTCTGTTATTGGCTCAATCTTAAAGTCTGTAAACCCAAAGAAAAGGGTTTACCAAACCTATCCATGAAATATAACTACCTCTTTCCGCCTGCTGGCGCAGCCTTTGCTGGCTGTTCTTTTGTCTTCCTGACACCGACTGTTGCGCCCTTTGTCCTGAAAGACGAGCGGGTTCTCTGGCCTCTCACAGGCAAACCTAAGCCATGCCTGACACCTTTGTATGATTTCATTTTCTTCATTTTGTTGATATCTGTTGCTTGGGTTAATTGTAAATTGGAAACGGCAACATGTCTGTGAATCCCTGTGTCCGGATCAAATCGCCTGTTGAATAACCAATAAGGTATTGCATACTTCGCAGGGTTGTGTATAATATCTTCAATCTGCTTGATCTCATCTTCTGATAAGTCCAGGATTTTTTTATCTGCCAACGGCGTGACTTTGGCAATAGCGTTTGCAAACATGTGGCTTACGCCCCTTATCTCCATTATCCCAACTGCAACTGATTTTCCCCCATCCAAGTCAGTTTCAGCTACCCTGACAATATGCTTCTGTTTTTTTGGGGCTTGGACATATGCAGGCTTATCCTTTGTTTGGAATTTCCCGCCTTGCTTTGCTTCACCCTGTTGATGTTTTTCTTGCTTTTTAGTTTCTTGCTGATCTGCCATAATTATTAGTATACTATTGTAGGTAGTGTGACCAATCTACATTATACAACTCTATCTTTTAAAAGGTTTCCATGCTGCTATGCTGAGAGATTAACCAATACAGATACAGATTTATGAAAAACCAGAATTCATGACTTTTTCCTAAAAAGTTTATA
>CAYYYJ010000020.1:0-20735 GCA_964476045.1 uncultured archaeon
AGGTTCCTGTTAAAAACAAGGGCTGGTTCGCCTGTTACGAAAGTTAGTGGCATGAGAATTAGTTGGACTTGGAAATTATAAATTGATTTCTGTTTTGAATCTCGTGTTTACAATAAAATTTTCTATCTTGCTGGGGCTGCATTTGTGCTGTTGAATAACTGATAAAATAAGTCAACAGCAGATTTATGAGGATATTCCTGGCTTATCATTGATACAGATTTATCTCCAAAACCTATTATTAGAGCTTCTATAGCACTTTGCTTTTCGCCTAAAAGCTGTGAGGACGCTACTGCTGAAAAAACAGAATCGTGTTGATCCATAGTTAATTTAGTAAGACTTGGAGGATCAGAATTTAATTTATCAACCGAAAACCTATAGACTCTTTCCAAAACTTTTCTTTGTTCTGGGTCTGAGACACTATCATCAAGGTATTGCGTACCCAATGTCAGGCTTATATCACGATAAGAACCTGCTTCAAGATAAATACGAAGAGCATCGCATCCGCTAGCAATGCTGGACTCTATTGTTCCGCTTGTGTCCGAATCGGCACACGATAGATTGAATATCATATCGGCTGCATAAGGATCTCCAGGATGACCAGAAATTAAGCGGGCCATATAAGGAGCAATCTCGTCTTTCTTTTTTCCGCGCTTATACTGATATCTTAGTTCGTCCAACAAACCCGATCTTCGCACTGAATCTTTTTCATTTTTTATTTTATCAACAAGGTATCTCGACATGTAGACTGGATATCTGTCTATACCTAATGAAACTAAACCGGCTCCACAATATAAAGCTAGGGCTGCCGCGACGACAGCTGAACCCCGTTTGAATTTTCTGCTGACCATTTTCTACTCCTGTAATTTTTACATATTTTCTTTTGGTTATACCTTCGTGTCTCCCCGTGCATAGTACACGAGACATCTCGTCATCTCTCGTTTTGCTCGAGATGCCGATTTCTTTTACAAAAGAAAAGGGTATATCTGCAGCCTAAAACACTTTCGTGGTTCGGGAATCTGCTGTGGCGTTCACTTTCCTTCAATATAATCTTTTATTCCATCAGAAGTAGACCTTTTTTATATTTATTGTGCCCCATATCATTCCCCGTTCTTTTTCCTTCTGATGACTTCAAGGTTTTTCTCAAGCTGTTTGCCTGCGAAATCGATTTCCAGCTCTATTAAAATTAGGTCAATTATGTAAGGGTCATACTTCCCATTGCCGAGATCCAGCTTCTCTTTTTCAACATCTTCCTTTAATGTTGCTGTTATGTATTTTTTGACTGCAGGGACATCTAGGCCAACTGCGTCTGAAATCTCTTCAACTGTGACACCTTGTAATTCTTCTGGCATATTTCTCCTCGATAACTACATTATTATATAGGCTTTATAAATATTATATTGTTACCATAAAGTAACTATTTACAATTAGATATTATGTATTGGGACTATATAAAGATTACTCGAGGACCGAAGTGGGTCCTAATAGTAGTAGGAAACAATTTAAGCAAGTAGGATAAATTAGTATTATGTCGGAAATTACTACTATAGGGCTGAGGGAGAAAAATCAGATAACTATCCCCTCTAAGATGGTCAGGGAAATGGGAGTTAAAGCAGGCGAGGAGCTTTTGATTTTTGAGTCAGGGGGCAGATTGACTATAGTCCCTAAATCCAAAGATATTATGGCTAAGGCTGGTTTTTTAGGAAAAGATGACACAAAAGATTTTAAAGAGCTTTTATTCAGGTATAGAAGGGGCATCGACGATTAATTATGAAAGTATATCTTGACACAAACGCTTTTTTCTTCTTTTTCTTTGAAAACTCTGAATACTCAAAAAGCATCAGGAAAATATTCGATAAGATAAAATCAGGGGAATACAAGGCTATCACCAGTTGTTTTACTCTCGAAGAACTGGCGTATGTTACACTACTAAGGCTTATCGAAAGAAAATATAACAGACACCCAAAGGACGCTCTTAGAGAGAACATGAATGCGATAGCTGAACTTTTGCCTGAAATTGAAGAGATGTTTATAGAAATCTACTCAGAAGAAAATATCGAGATACTCCCAGCCGACAAGCAAGATACATGGTTCATGTTAGAAGTTATGTCAGAAAAGCATCTGCCTCCGAGGGGCTCAATACACCTTAAAACAATGCAGGATCATGGCATAACACACATAGTTTCTACAGATTCGGATTTTGATAGGATAGGGGGAATAACGAGGATTTTCTAGTAAATAATATATATAAGGAAAAGATAGGATCCAATGGGAGTAGCCTATTTATTTTTCCTATACAATTAGATTTATGAAAATTTTAGCCCAGGGCGCTGAAGCTGTGGTTTCTTTTGACGGTGAAGCTGTAATAAAGGAACGTGTAAAAAAATCCTACAGGATTCCACAGCTAGACGACAAGATAAGGAAAGAAAGGACTTCCATCGAAGCGAGCCTGCTTGATAGAGCCAGGAGAGCTGGGATCCCTGTGCCGATGGTTCTTGGTGCGGATGGGTCGAAACTGGAACTGGAATTCATTGATGGGAAAAAACTGAAGGATGTTTTGAATGGATTAGGGAAAAAAGAAATTGAAAATTACTGTGATAAAATTGGCGAGATTATAGGGAAGCTTCACTCTAATGGTATTGTGCATGGCGACCTCACAACATCGAATATTTTATTGAAAGGGGATTCACTTTACTTTATAGATTTCGGGTTAGGGAGGTTTTCCACGAAGATAGAGGATGAGGCAACTGACCTTTATCTGCTTTACGAGGCATTGAACTCGACGCACTCGCAGGTTCTGGAAATTTGCTGGAAGAATATACTGGAATCCTACAAAAAATCTTTTTCAAAAAGCCCAGAAGTCCTCAAGAGGCTGGATCAGATAGCGAAAAGGCGAAGGTACAAAACTGACAGCTAAAATGGGTTATAAACTGTGTTAGATGACCTCGAATACTTGGAGAGGCAATCATCATATTGTGTTTTCTATCAAGAAAATATCATCTAATCGCTGTTAGCAGACCGAGCCGAAGACTGAGGCCAGGAAGAACGTGAAGAGACTTCGAGGGCAAGAAATGGAATGTATTCAGCAAGTCACGCATCAAATTTAAGTAACTTATTAGAAAATTTTATCTTTCTATTTCCTTGCCCTCAACAATTAAAGTTGAAGGCTTTCCATTTAATTTGCCTTCATTTACAACATAATCAGCTTTATTTAAAATTTCTTTTGGAATTTCGTCTATGCTTGAAGAAGGCTTTTCTCCTGAGAAATTTACAGAGGTTGTTATGAAAGGAACATTAACTTTCTGGATTTTTTTTGTAAAATGATGGTTGGGTATTCTTATTCCTAAGGTTTTTTTATCTGAAACCCAGCTTAGGAAAGAAGGATTTTTCTTTTTTAATATTATAGTGTATGCTCCAGGAAGATATTTTTTCAAATCAAAATTTACTATGCATTTTTCTGTTATCCATTCAAAACTCGGAGCAATAACAGAAAAAGGTTTTTTATCTCTTCTTTTTATTTGTCTTATCTTATTAACAGCTTTTTTGTTTAAAGCATTGCATCCTATTCCGTATATTGTATCAGTTGGGTAAATGAAAATCTTTCCTTTCAGGATTCCTTGTTTCAGGATTTTAACGTCCATAATATAATTAAATTAAGGCATTATAAAACTTTTATTTCAAGAGGCGAGCCCCGAATTTCTGGTAACATCGCGATTTAACAGAAGTCGGCGAAACCGGTTTGGGTGGAGAAACCTCCAAGGTTTCGGAACAGTTAAATTCCTGTTATTTGTTCTGCCAAATCGGAGCGTGAAGATACTGATGCTGTTGAGAGAGTTGCGATGAAGAAGTCACTTAAATTGTGTGAAGAAGAATTTTACAGCCGAGGACCCACATATCAGGTAGATAGATTATTATAGTTGGTTATATTATACAATATTATGAAAAACGCGGTCATACCAAGAGTTTTAATTTTATTGCTAGCTATTGTTTTGGTTGGAGGATGTGCCCAACAGAAAGTAGACCAGACAAACCCAATCGCAACTAATGACCAAAATTTTTCTAGTGAAAACGTTTCTAAAGATAATTCTGCTTTTCAGACAAGCCCAATCCCAACCAATGACCAAAATTTTTCTAGTGAAAACGTTTCTAAAGATAATTCTGCTTTTGATAATCCAGCAAGTGAAGATGGATCTGGTTGGATACAAACTTCTGGACCGCTTGGCGGAACAGTTATCAGAATGATCCCTCACAAAGGAACACTCTGGGCATCTTTATACTCTGGAGGAATTTATGAGCTTCAGACAGACAGCTCCTGGAAACAAATTGCTGTAGGCCGTGGTATTCCAGAAGTGCGTGCTTTTGATATTGTGCCTGATCCAAGTAGTGCAAACGCTGTATATGTTCCAGAAATGATTACTTGTTTAGCAAAAACAGTCAATGGTGGGGCAAGTTGGCAGGGTTTATGCGATAAAATAAACAGAGATACCGGGTCTCCCAATTTTAACTCCCACACGCTTGCACTTGATCCGACAGATCCAAAGATTATATACCTTCCAGGCCATACCCACGATCAAACCAGCATGCTCCTGGTTTCCGAAGATGGAGGGGAAAACTGGAAAAAACAGTTTACTTTTGATAAGCATTATGACTTTAATCATCTTTATTTCTTTGGCTCTAAAATGTACCTGGCAACACTCGACGCCGGCGTTTTAGTGTCATCAGATAAAGGAAAAAGTTGGGCTTCGTTCAATAAAGGCCTCACCGGCCTCAAAACTGCCCGGTTTGTGGGCTTTAAAAATAATCTGTATATGCTTGGCGCTCAACTGCGATTCAATACGCGCCTGGGCGGCGATTTATACCGTCTAACTCCGGATGAATCAAGATGGGAGAAAGTACCCGGGCTTACACAGGTTACTGGTCTTGGTACAGACGGCACGGCATTATTTGTGGGGACATTGAATCCTGACCCCAAACTTTCAACTTCAACAGATGGCATTACGTTTAAAGAAGAACCATCACAAGGCCTTCCGCCTGATTGGATCGGTGAAATTGTAAAATTAAATTCAAAAATATACGTGGGCGCAGGCGGCAATGGCGTTTTTGTCTCTTCTGATAATGGCAATACTTTTGAGGAATTTAACAAAGGGTTAGTTTCCATCGCCACGCGGGAAGTATATGTTAATCCAAAAAATGAAAATGAAATATATGTGGGAACATGGGACCAGCTCGGTTTTTACTGGTCGAAAAATGGGGGGAAAGGATACAAACGCGTAGCGACTGATTTTAGCGTTATAACTCTGCAACCAGATCCTCATGATTTTTCGCGAGTGTATCTAGGTAGTGAACAGTTTGTAGTAGGTACTGTTTCAAAAGAAAAAAGCTCTTTCTCGGTAAAAACAAAACCTGGAAGTAAAGATGCAATCATAAAATCAATTGCCATAGACCCAATTGATTCTAACCATATACTTGTTGGTATTGCTATGGAAACAGCAGAAACACCTCCCGGCGAGGGGCTCTGGGAATCGCATGATGGTGGAAAAAGCTGGACCAGAGCGCAAGGCATTGGAGATTTTGCAGTATATTCGATTGTATTTAATCCAAATGATCCTAAGATTGTTTATGCATCTGCTTTAAGCGGAGGAGTGTTCAAGAGCGTTGACGGGGGAAGTCGCTTTACACCTCTTGGAACTGATAAGCTTAAGTATACTTACCGGTTGGCAATGTCTCCTTCTGATCCAAATATACTCGTTGCATCTTCCAATACATTTTTTGGGCAACTTTCATCAGAAGAACAAATATCCGGGAAATATGGCGGAATTTTTCAAAGTAAAGATGGGGGAACAACGTGGAAAGAACTTACGGCCGGAATCAGAAAATATGAAGGCGGGGAAAGAGAAGGGGATTTTCTTCCCTGGCTCTACAATTTTGGCCATTTGCCTAATTATGAAAATATTCTCATTGATCCCAAAAATCCCGATCACCTCGTTGTTGGCCATCATGGTGAAAATGTAGTGGAGACAACTGACGGCGGAGCTACCTGGAAGAAATCGGGAGCAAGCGAGATGGTGCCCGATGGCATCCACAATTATGCGTACTGTTTAGGTTCCTCTGCAGATTTCAAAAAATTCTATGCCTGCACTTGCGGCCGAGGATTGTTTAGGGGTGGAATGAATGAAAAGGGCCATATATCCTCGAGCTTAACTGGCTACGCAGTGTATACAGGGCTTGACAACCGCCCACAACCTAGCAATGCCAAGGAAGCTAGAGAATTTATTCTATCTGGAGAATACAACCATGAACATTGAATAATTCGCTCATCGGCGAAAATTATAACTCAGGGTTACAGATAATGGTGAAAATTCAATTTCACTTAATCGTTGTTACTGCTTTAGTCTTCGGGCTTTCATTTTTAGATAACATCACAATTGCCTGTAACAAGCTAACAGGGTCCAGAAAGCTTATATTTATATACATATTACTAATACAGAGAATCAGACATCTGATTAGAAAAGGTTTTTGATTAACCTTTTTCTTAAAAAGGTTATATGACGACAGAAAAGCTAGAGAAAGAAGTGGCTCAGGAAACTCAGATAGCAACAGATATACAGCCTGCAGTTGAGGAAGTGAGAGAAGAAGCGAAACAAGCCGAGCCTGCAAAGGTCGAACCTATTGTTATGAGAGACAGAGGCGGCGCTCCTTCCTGGATTCCTAAAACAGAATTAGGCAAGGACATTGTTGCAGGAAAGTACAAGGACATTTTTGCTGTCTTAGACAGCGGAAAGACAATTCTCGAGCCTGGCATAGTGGATTATTTGATCCCAGGGCTGAAACAAGAAATAATTTACATCGGAGGGACTCCGGGAAAAGGCGGAGGCATAAAGAGGACTGCAACAAGGATCACTGCAAGAATGCACAAATCCGGGAGAAGATATAACTCTTCATCGCTCGTGGTTGTAGGAAATGAGGATGGCGTTGTCGGGATAGGGAAAGAATCCTCAAAAGAACATAGACAGGCAATAGAAAAAGCTGTCAATCAAGCGAAATTAAATATCATTAAAGTCAAGAGAGGTTGCGGGAGCTGGGAATGCAACTGCAAAACAAACCATTCCTTGCCATTCAAAATAGTCAGCAAACACGGGTCTGTTAAAGTGACTCTCAATCCCGCGCCTAAAGGCATTGGTATTATTGCAGACGAAGAATCTAAAAAAATACTAAAATTAGCTGGCATAAAAGACGTTTGGGCAAGCTGTGAGGGTATGACCTCTACAAGAATAAACCTTGCTTTCGGGGTTTTCGAGGCTTTGAGAAACTTAAGTGAAGTTAAAGGGGATTTGTAATCATGACATTGTTGGCTATTGTTAGAATAAGGGGAAGCGTGAACGCTAGGAGAACAATAGACTCCACAATGGAGATGCTCAAACTTAAGAAAGTCAGCAACTGCATGATATACCCAAAAACCCCTGTGATAGAAGGGATGTTGAGGAAGGCTAGCACTTATCTTACATGGGGCGAAGTGAAAGAAGACACTTTGGTCAGGCTGTTGCTGAAGAGAGGCAGACTAGAGGGAGATAAAAAACTGGACGAAAAAACAGCAAAAGAACTCAGCCTGAAAGTAGGCAAAGAGAGCCTTAAAAAAGATATTAAACTTCCGCTAAGGTTGTCTCCACCATCAAAAGGATTTTCATCTGTCAAGCAGCCGTTTCCCCGAGGCGATGCAGGATACAGGGGAGAAAAAATAAATGAGCTTTTGGAGAGGATGATATAGTATCAGCCCTTTTAGAAAAAGGTCTGAGATCCCAAAAGAAGCTACAATTCAAGGAGTATAAAGGGGGAGTTTTTGATTAAACTTTTTCGTAAAAAGCTTATATGGCAATTAAAAAAAGAAAGAAAGTTGAGAAGATGAGAGGATCGAACTCGCATGGCTACGGCTATAAGAAAAAGCATCGAGGGAAGGGATCCAAAGGCGGGAAAGGAAGGGCAGGTTCATTCAAGCAAAAAAGGTCATTGTATTTGAACCAAGGGTGGGGCCATCTCGGGAAAGCAAAAGGCTTTAAATCTTTGAAGCAGAGAGAGGTAGTAGACGATTATAATTCGATAAACTTGAGGGACATAGAAAAGCTCACAGATAAAAACCAGATTGATCTCGTATCTTTTGGATATCATAAAGTCTTATCAGCTGGCTCGATAAACAAACCGCTGGAAATCAAGGCAAAGTATTTTTCTAAGGGAGCAGAAGAAAAGATACAAAAAGCTGGAGGTAAGGCGATAAAAATTTAATGCTATTTGTTCCATTATTAATCTGATTCTCTGTCATATGAAAAAGAAAAACTTCGTTCCAATTGTTGCATCTTTAGTGTTTATCCTCATAATCAGCGGTTGCACTCAGACAACAATAAACAAGGACTCCCGCCAAGCAAAGATTGTGGCAGATGTCTGTGGAAATTCTGCTGAAATAACTGCATATACTCTAGACTTCCAAGAGGGGATAAAGACTGAGGCTCCGCAGGTATTTGAGGCCAAGTGCAATATATTCACGAAATGCGCTATTGACTATAATAAAACACCATTAATTTACACTAAGACAGTTGATGACAAGACAGAAAGCAAGATTTTTGGGGATATAGATTTCAAGGCCTACCTGACACTTGAGCCAGAACTCGATGGAAAAAATGAGACTAGCGTCATTTTAGGCGGGAAGGAATACAAGATAAAAGTGATAGACAATACTAATTTGATAGTTGATGGGATAACACAGATACGGGACAAAGATTTTACACTAGGCGACTACACTTTACGGTTTTTTGATTACCAGGAAGGCCCTATATTCCAGGCTCTTGTGATGACAACTAACGATGTTTTAGATGTTATACTTGATCCAGAAGTCACATATTTGGATACACCAGACGAGAATGGTTTTGTCACCTACTCTGTTGGGGTAATATACTCCAATGAGACACGCAAGAAGTTTATTGATCTCACAAAAAATATGCAGATATCCATTGTTTTTAGGCCGACTGGACCAAACTCTACAAACTTGACAAGCGAGAGGAGGTTGAAATCCAGGCTATACTATTATGCTGAGGGCGGCCTTTTATCCTCTGTTTTCCTTCCTGTATTATTGAAAGAAGAAGGTGAGAATATAGGGAATTCTGTGACCATTAACGCGAGGGGCTCTAGCCTTGAATTTACCACAAGGCAATTCAAATGGCTGATCTATAGCCTGAAGCTGGCTACTTTCCCAGAGGTTAAGCAGGTCAAGAAAGAAACTGTGGATTGCACACAACTAAAATAGTTTTGGATATGCTATCAGTAGGAACAGGTAAAAAAGCTTATTAAAGAGGCTTAGCTTATATTTCTAATCTGTAAATAAATTCAACTGTTTATGAGCGCTTACGATAATTTTCTGAAAAAGCTTCCTGGTGTATCAGGCCCGATAAAAAAGCTTAGTTTTAGTGAAAAACTGAAATGGACAGCCCTGATACTTTTTATTTATCTTTTGATGACCCAGGTTGTTGTTTTTGGGGTCGATAGGGCGAATGTGCCCAGGTTGGCATTCCTGGAAATTGTTTTAGGGTCTAGCTTCGGCAGTTTAGTCACACTGGGCATTGGTCCGATAGTTACGTCTTCTATAATACTGCAACTTTTGGTTGGGTCTAAAATAATCCCATGGAATTTGCAGAGCGAAGAGGGGAAGGCTAGATTTCAGGGAACCCAGAAGCTGCTAGCAATATCATTCTCTTTCATAGAAGCTTACATATTTGTTGCTTTTGGTGCAGTGCCTGCAGTTCCCGGGGCAGGAATGATAGTAATGCTTCAACTAGCTCTTGGCGGCATAGTTATACTTTTCATGGACGAGGTTGTCACGAAGTGGGGATTTGGCTCTGGTGTTGGCTTGTTCATCTTAGCAGGAGTTTCAAAAGGAATATTGATTGGGATATTCAACCCATTAGCTGCAGGCTGTATACCTGGCCAAATAGATACTTGTATTCCAGATGCTGCCAATCCTCCAGCAGGCAGGTTGCCTTATGGGATACTGGCTCTAGGGACAAGTCCTGTGGAAGCTTTACTGCAAGGGTTCCTGCCAGTCATTGCAACAGTTCTAGTCATAATAATAGCTGTTTACTCCCAGCTTATTAGGGTCGAGGTGCCTCTGGCCTTCGGTGGGCTTAGCGGTTTCGGGAGAAGATGGCCTTTGAAATTCTTTTACACATCCAACATGCCTGTCATACTCATATCTGCTTTGCTTGCAAATGTACAGCTTGTAGGAAGAATGCTTTCACAGAGAGGCGGTTCTTCAATTCTCGGGACATTCGACACTCAGGGGAACCCAACAGGCGGATTAATTTACTATTTGTTCCCTCCACAGTCTATACCACTCTCCAGCCTCATGGTATTCATAGGGTTATTTGCAATACTGGGGGCTGTATTTTTGCACTTCACTAAAAAGAATGGGTTAAAGTATATTGCTGGATTTGCTTTGGCAGGTGCTTTAGTCTGGTATGGAATTTCTGTCTCTACTGGGCTCACATCTTTACTTGCAGTTAGTTTAACTGATGTCCTTAGGATGGCTACATATTCTCTTTTCCTGATAGGCGGATCTGTAGTCTTTGGTATTTTCTGGGTGCAGACTTCAGGGATGGATTCCAAATCTGTTGCAAACCAGATTGACTCTGTTGGGATGTATGTTGCTGGCCATAGAAGGGACCCTAGAATAATTGAGAGTGTATTGCAGAGATACATACCTCACTTGACTGTCCTTGGAGGGGCGGCTGTCGGCGCTCTCGCAGCTTTCGCAGATTTCACTTTTGCAATAGGGACTGGAACAGGAATACTTCTTGGAACGATGATCGCACATCAGATGTATGAGCAGATAGTCTCACAGCACTCTGATGATATTCCGCCGAGGATAAAGAAGTTTATTGGCGAGGGATAAGTTTAATTTTTATATTTCAAAAACCAAATAAGTTAAGGGGGATTTTTTATGGTAGAAGTGACAAAGGATATGCTTGCGCAAGCCGCATTGAAGGCTGCCAGGGATTTGAGGGTAGCTGGGAAACCCAATGAGGCCTTGAAAAGTTATAGGCAGGCTATTGAAGGTTACGGTCAGGCTTCTAAAGCGTATTCAAATCAAGGGAAAGTAAATGACGCAGGATATACTGAGCGACAAAAAGCAAAAATTGCTATAGAGCTGAAAAAATACAAGGAAGAGATTGGGGCAACGAAAACTGGCAGATATGCAAAAGTGGCATAGCTGTTTTTTATGTCAGCTTTTGGCCCTATTGAGACCGCTTCTTGAAAAAGGTGTTGTGAAGTCGGCAGTCCAATACATTTCAGCAGAAGACCTTCCACAACCAGAAGAGCCTTTTAGAAAAGGGATGCTGTGAAAATATTTTTAAAATCCTGACTACTTTCTAATTCTAGTGAGAATGATAATTCTAATTCTTTGAGATGAGAATAAAGAGTGAAAGAAGCCATCAGACCCTCTATTGAAACAGGCTCTATGTTATAACAAATCTATTTAAATGTTATAACACAATAGTTTACTATATTCTATGGAAGGTTGGGTAACAGACGACCTATCCAAATACAACCTTAAGACAGTTTTCGTAGGTTTCAGTGAACATGCGCTCACCAAGAATATTAAAGCTCGCGATATAGACAGGGCGATAGACACTGTCAGGACAGGGAAAATAGTCCCAGAAAAATCAGATAAAACAAGGAAAACTGTTTGCTTCAAGAGATACTTTGAAGACAATATGACTTACCTAGTCGTAACTGGGTTGCATGAAGATTTTTTGAGAATAGTCACAATAATAAAAGTTGGAGGTAGGATATGAAAAGAAATTTTAAATGCGGTTGTGGAGGTAAAATAGAGGAAGGGAAAACTATGCTTGAAGGGTTTTTAATAGATGCTCTTATCTGCAATAAGTGTTCTGAGATAACACTGTCTCCGGAATCCGCCAAAGAGCTTTTGAGGCTCCGTGAAGGGGCTGAAAAAATAAATAGCGAACGAAAAGTTGTAAGGATAGGGAATTCGATAGGTGTAACACTTCCCCCAGAAGCAGAAGAAATGGGGTTTACAGAAGGGGCTCAAGTTAGCGTGCAGTTGATAGGGGATCACCAGATATCGATAAAGCCTAAGATTCCAAAAAACTAACCTATTTATCCCAGAAAACTTAAACAAACCACATGGACTTCAAAATAAGGCCTTATAGAAAATCTGATTTTGATTCTGTGGCTGAGTTGTTCGGCGATTTCCAGGATTTTATTGTAAAAATAGATAGCTTGAAAAGATGCACAAGATCTAAAGTGTACGGGAAACTTTACGCAGACCTTATCATCAGAAGAACAGGAAAAAACAGAGGGTTTCTTTTTCTGGCTGAAAGCTATTTTAAATCAAAAAATTGCGATGTGGTAAGAGTTGATGTATTTTCACCTAATACATTGGCGCATGAATTCTATAGAAAATTCGGATACTGTGACAGGATAGTGGACATGATCAAAATTGTTTGAATTATTTTTTGCGTTTTTCTTTTATCCCAACAACTCCATGCTTTTTAGGAAGAACATAATGCCTATCGCCTGCAGCTTTTACTTCAGAGGCAGATTTTGTTTTGTAACCCCGTTCAGGCGGCATTTCTGGTGCTCCTATAGCAGAAGCAAAGAATCCTCTCATATCTCTTTTCTGCTGTTTACCTTGTTTGTATTTTGGCGCATTTCGATATTCAGCGATTTTCCTATCAAGTAATTTTATAGTTTCATGATCTTTTTGAATCTCTGCTAACGATCTCTCATGCTGCAACGTTCTTATACCTCCATATTCATGTGTCGTGGCCTCTACTGCACTACTTTGAATAGCCAATTTTATAGATCTCTTTTCTAATTTTTCTGATATTGCATCTAATTGTCTGGCCTTATTCTCGTAATTAAGAGCCTGTTTTACATTGCCTAGAGACCTGCTTAATTTAGATAATTTTCTATATGTTTCTGCGGCATCTAAATACCTGAATGTAGCACTGATAGAACTCGTGCTCTGACTTTGTTTTGCTTCTTCCAGATTTTTTTTAATTTCTTCCCTATACAATCCCGTGGCTTCAGCTTGCAGACTTTTTGCCTTTCCTGAATATCCTAGTTCATGAGCATATCGTGCTGCTGAAGCCAGGTGATAAGGTTTACGACGTTTAAGATCCCCGACACAGGTTTTAGCATTAGCAATCTCGTCTTCCAAAAGTTTTCTAAGATAGGGTTCTGCAATAGAGGCTGTTGTGTCTTTAGTTAAAACTTTCTGAGAACTCATATAATATATTGGGGCTCTGCCCTTAATAAAGTTGTTTTTAAATTCTCATTATTATTAAAACGAATTTATTCTTGTGATCCAACTGTTCAATGAAAACTAAAATAAGAAGATGCAAAATTTACTCATTCTGTAGCTAACTGATTTTAACCCCCGCTAGTTAGCTTGTTTTAACAATTTTACTATAAAGCTTATAAACCAGCTCAGAGTATTCTAGTTATATCTCTATCAGGACACTATGAAGTTAATATTAGCCACCGGGATACAGCAGACAGACAAAAACAAGCTATTGGGGATGGCTATAAGCACTCTAAATAACGGCCAAGGATACAAAGACTTTAATTGCATAAATTTTGATGGGCTGAACTCTGTGAGAAATGGGTTCATCAGACTGAAGGATATAAAAACCTCTTACCTTTCTGTTTATGATGATTTGGAAAATTTGCTAAATGATTCCAAAAGAAGCGCGTTTAATTTGGTCCTGGATGCTTCGTTTACGCTGAACACGCCATACGGATATGTGCCTCTGATAACAGAGAGGTTTTTCAGCATCTTTAAGCCAGACGTGATTCTTGTGATTGAGAACAAGCTCGAGGATTTCAAAGACAATCCAAGGGAAATGTACGCGATAAAAGAACAGCAAGATATGAACAGGGTATTTTGCGCGAAATTTGCATCCCAGCTTTCGATTCCAGTAAAAATAATAAAGGTTAATAGGACAGAAATAAGATCAACTGTAAAAGAAATACAGGCTTACCTGGCTTCCATACAGGATGGTTGACCTGGCAGTTCTTTTTAAGCTGTTATATCCATTATATTAAACTTATAGAAAATTGATTATCTAGACTTATATGGCGATACTAATTGAAGTGGCTTTAATATCAGTGTCCATGTCTTTTCTACTTGTAGTTTTATCCAAATACCTCACTAATCAAAAAGAGCTGAAAAATATTAAACAGGAAACTCAGGAATATAAAAAGAAAATAAGCGAGGCCAAAGCGCAGAAAGATGCGAAAGCGGTAAAAGAGTACACAGATAAGATGTTCAAAATGACTGGCCGGCAGTTCAAAGAGTCTAGAAAAAGTATGATGGTATCGATGGTGATCGGATTGGCTGCAATATACATCATCCAAGCTGGTTATAGCGGGATATTATTTAATGTAGAACAATCGACTCTGAGCAACTCGCCTGTGCTAAAAGGTTCTCTCAGCGATGGAAGGCAGGTTGTCTTTTACGACAGCTCCAGTTTAGGGGTTGATATAAACAAGAATTCTGTGATAGACCAGGATGAAAAATATAAAATAGAGGATGCTGTTCCATACAATGGAGGATTCTTGAAGTTCAAAGAGCCGAAAGATGGGAAGGCCTCTGCCGAGATAATAACTGCGAAATCGCCGTTCAACATACCTTTTGTTGGCTACGAGATGGGATGGTTTGCCCTCTATATATTTATAACCCTGCCCACAACATTAATATTCCGGAAGATTTTCGACGTTCAGTAACTTAAATCGATTAGAGGTGATTTGTATTCCAACTTTAATGTATTGTAATAATTGCAAGAAACATGTGGTTTTTGGCCAAGTAGACACTAGGGTATACAACGAAGCCGCTTACATAATAGGCGGCGTGACTATGACAAGAAAATGCCCCAAATGCAAGGAAGATGTCACAGAGAGGAAGGCTTAGATTCGGATTTATAAAGTTTTAGCTTTAAGATATATAGACTATTACTCGAAGTGCCTTGGTAACTTCCTTTCTTTGGGTTATAAGGCTTTCCTAAAGGGACGAAACTGATTTCAACAAAGGGACGACATCGATCTTATCCAATTGGTGAGGATCGATGTCAACCATCTGCGAAATCAGTTTCAGATCTTCTTCGAAAGAAAAGGTATATGGTTAGAAGGGCTTTAAGATCGAGCAGGCTTAAGAAGATTAAAAGAGTTGCACCTAGTGGAAAGACTGTAATACATTACGAGAGAAGGAAACCAGGACCAGCCATATGCGGGAAGTGCAAAGGCCTTCTTTCAGGTGTTCCCAGGCTAAGGCCATCGAAATTACATAAACTCTCAAAATCCAAATACAGGCCAAATAGGACTTATGGTGGAATCTTATGCCCATCGTGTTTGAGGGAACAATTAAGAAATAAGGCAATGGGATTATAATATGTTGTTTGAAACTGGTCGGGTTTGTTTGAAGACTGCAGGAAGGGAGGCAGGAAAGATCTGCGTAGTTTTAGATAAGGTAGATAAAGATTTTGTTCTAGTTACAGGTCCGAAAGCCTTGAGCGGAGTTAAGAAGAGAAAGTGCAATATGGCTCATCTGGAACCGCTGGACGCTAAATTAAAATTGAAAGCAGACTCAAGTGATGAGGATATTTTAGAGCTGATTAAAAAGGAAGAGGGCCTCTTGAAAAAATGGAACTTGTCTGTTCCAAGCACTGCTGACATAAAGAAATGGGAAGCCCAGAGATCTGAAAAAGAGAACAAGAAGGAGGCTGTGGAATCCCAGCAAGCTGCTGAAAAACCAAAGGAACAGCCAAAAAAAGAGGAAAAGAAAACAGTTAGCTTAAGCGACTTGGCAGCTGAGCAAAGAAATCTGGGGAAAGACAAGAAACCCACTTCTTTAAGCGATTTGGCTAGCGAAACAAAGAAATTGGAATCACAAAAAGTGAAGAAAGATGGAAAGAAGAAATAACTATAGTTGACGTACATTATTTCTATAGAATTTAGATGCCGCTTCTTAAAAGCGTTCTGGGGTAATTTACAAACTTCTCGACATAGCCACAACCTCGACGCCGCCAACATGTTCTATAGAATTAAGGTTCTGTTCAAGCTCATCCATCTTGCCGTCTATTTCTGGGACAAGGAAGGTTGCTTTTACTGCTTTTAATCCGAATGCGACCTCTTCCTCTTCGATTTTTTTAGGCCCAAAGGCTTCCACAGCAGACTTTACGCTAGAAAAAGTTTCTATATCGTCAGGCAATATTTTGAAAACAACAATTACTGCTCCTACACCCATATTTTTTCCTTTTTTAGATACGATTAAGGCCCTAAGAATCCGCATCCAGGACATTTATACTTGTTCACAAGCCTCTTGCACTTGCTGCATCTGACTATTTTTTCTTTAGTGCAAGAAGGGCATGGAAACTCTACGCACGCCTTATCTACATCGACGCTCACGCCGCAGCTAGTGCATTTCATATCATCCATATAGACTGGTTATATTTATAAATCTATAGAATTAGCTTTTTCTGAAGAATATCGTGTGGAATACTAATATACCTAAAACAATTGCTAAAGCTATGTAAAGAAGAGGCACGAGTTCGAGCCTATACTTCAAAAGCGGGCTTCCAGAATAGCAGAGATTTTCTTGGCTGCAGTTAGGCGGCAGACAACATGTCTGGGAGACGACCATTCCACTTATACCTTTATCTATCAAAACAACAGACACTAAAACCAAAATAAGGGCAAACAGGAATTTTTCGTGTTCCATAATCAATATTTAATTATACTAGATATATATCTCCATATATGGACCTCAAAGACAAAATAAGGCAGTACGCATTGCACAATGCTGTTTCTTACGAAGGGAAAGCTAATCCAGGAACTATACTGGGAAAGGTTTTGGGAGAAAACACTGATTTGAGGAATAAGGTTCCTGAAGTGAAAAAGCAGGTGGAAGAAGTTGTAAAAGAAGTCAACAGGATGAGCCTCGAGAAACAGAAAAAAGAATTGGAAAAATCCGGTTTCAAAGAGGAGAAAAAGGAGAAAGAAGAAAAAGGTCTGCCGGAGTTGCCAGGTGCTGAAAACGGGAAAGTAATAATGAGGATGGCTCCAAACCCGAATGGTCCGATGCATATTGGGCATTGTAGGATGGCTATACTGAACGATGAATATGTCAAGAAATACGACGGTATGCTTGTACTTAGATTCGATGACACTGATCCTAAAAATGAAAATAAGATACCGATGAAAGAGGCGTATGAGTGGATGCCGGCTGATTTGAGATGGCTTGGTGTAAACTTTGACAGGGTAGAAAGAGCATCTGCAAGGTTGGAAGTTTACTACAATTATTTTGAGAAGATGCTGGATTCTGGCCATGCGTATATCTGCACATGCGAACAAAAGGCATGGAGCAATCTTGTCAGAAGATCAGGAGGCGAATGTCCCTGTAGAACCAATACGAATAAAAAGAATCTGGAAAAATGGAAGGCTATGCTTTTATGGAAATTCAAAGAAGGGGAATCTGTCGGAAGAATAAAAACGCCCCTAGAGGGACGACATAGGTCTGAAACAATTGGACAAGACCTATGTCCAGCTGAAATCGAAAAAGATCCTGCTGTAAGGGATTGGGTTGCTTTCAGGATTGTGGACGACCCTCAGCATCCGCTAGTGGATAAGAAAATGAAGGTCTGGCCTACGCTCGATTTTGCATCTGCAATAGACGATTTCGAATTCAAGGTTACACATATTGTGAGAGGTAAAGACCTCGTTGTTTCAGAGAAAAGGCAGAGCATTTTGTATAACTACATGGGATGGAAATATCCTGTCACAAAAGTTTACGGGAAATTCATGACAACTGAGGCCATGGTCATTTCTAAAAGTAAAATAAATGAAGGGATTAAGAAAGGGATTTATACTGGTTTCGATGACCCGAAGCTCGCCACAATAAAGGCTTTCAGGAGAAGGGGGATTTTACCAGAAACAATAAGGAATTATATTTTAAGCTTAGGGCTTAATGAATCTGAGACTACTGTCGATTTGGAAATTCTTTTTTCTGAGAACAGGAAACTGATTGACCCTAAAGCTGATAGGTATATGGTTGTGGTTGATCCTGTTGAAATAGATATTTCTGAGCCGCTAAAAAAATCGCGGGTGCAGGCTGCTGAAATCAAATGCCATCCTGACAAAAAAGAGGCTAGAAAGATTGAAGCCACGGATAAAATTTTTATTTCCGGGGAAGATTTCAAAAACCTGAAAGGGAAGGATGTTAGGTTGATTGATTTATTTAATGTAAAATTGGATAAAAAAACTGTTTACTCCAAGAAACAGGACTTTGGCTTTGAGACCAAGAAAATACAATGGGTTACACAAGATAATATTAGAGTAAAAATAATTTCTCCTGAAGGTGTGATCGAGGGTCTCGGGGAGAAAGGTCTGCTCAAACTAAAAGAAAATGAGATGATACAGATGCTGAGGATTGGGTTCGCGCGGGTTGATAAAGTTGGGGGAGATTCGATCACGCTCTATTTTGCGCACAAATAGAATTCGTGGACAGCTTTTTATATCTCCAAACCATCTTTTCAATTAGTTCTTGTGCCTTATGGACCAATTGGAAACTTATTCTAAAAAAGAAATGGAGAATTTGGATGAAGACGCGATAGACCAGCCAAAGCTTATTTCAGATTTTGAGTCTTTTCTCAGGAAAGTATACTACAAACAGCTTCTTGAGGCAGCTGATGGGGCTGGCTTTCTTGTTGTAGATTTCAGGGAGATGGACCAATACAGCCCAGAGCTCGCAGAACTCCTGATAAATAAGTACGAAACTTTTTTTGGTATAGTGGCAAAATCTCTTGACCACATACAGCTGTCAAATAAAGTAGACATAAGGTTTTCTAATGTCCAGAATGTTGTGGCTATACGCGACCTGAGGGCAAAGCATGTTGGAAAATTCGTCTGTGTTGAAGGCATAGTGAAGAAATCCAGCGAGATCAGGCCAGAGGTTGTGGAGAACACATGGGAATGCCCTGAGTGCGCAGCAGAAATAGTCCAGGAAAGAAAAGGGAATTTCATAGGGTTCCCGACATTTTGTGACTGTGGAAACAAAAAGGGCTTCAAGCAAAAAAGCAAGAAGATGATTGACACCAGATGGATTTTTGTGGAAGAGCCTTTTGAGCTCACAGAGGGCGAGAGACCATCCCAAGTCACAATTCTGATGAAGGAGGGACTCGTCAACCCTGAAGGTAGAAGGATATCAGAACCAGGCAACAGGCTGAGGATAAGTGGAGTGCTTATGGACATTCCAAAAGCCAAAAGCTATGCTGTGAAGCTTGATTTCTATTTGGATGCAAATAATGCTGAGCCCACTGAGGTCGGATGGTCGAAGCTGGAAATTAAGAAAGAGGACGAAGACCAGATCAAGAGGATGGCTGCAGACCCAGACATCTACAAAACTTTGGTTGAGTCTTTAGCTCCATCTATTTACGGGATGACAGAGATTAAAGAATCCATTATTTTACAGTTATTCGGCGGTGTCCCAAGAAACATAAAAGACGGGACAAAATTAAGAGGGGAGATACATATACTTTTGGTTGGGGACCCTTCGTCAGGTAAATCCCAGATGCTGAAACTAGTGCCTCAACTTGTTCCGCGGGGGAAATACGTGAGCGGCAAGGGCGCAACCGGAGCAGGCCTTACAGCTTCTGTTTCTAAAGACGAACAGTTCATGGGAGGCTGGGTCCTTGAAGCCGGAGCTATGGTTTTAGCTCACAAAGGCTTGCTTGCTATTGATGAGTTTGAGAAGATGGATGTGAGCGATCAGGTGGCTATGCACGAAGCACTCGAACAGGGATCTGTATCTATTGCCAAAGCTTCTATTGTTGCTACACTTCCAGCGCAGACTTCTGTTTTGGCTGGAGGGAACCCAAAGTTTTCCAGGTTTGATCCTTATCTGCCAATTGCGAAACAACTTACTATACCAGACACACTGCTTTCTAGATTTGATTTAAAATTTATTCTAAAGGATATCCCGAGTGAGGATACAGACAAGAGGATCACAGAGCATTTGCTGAAATCAAGGGATGAAGACTATGAAGGCGTGAAGCCAAAAATTGATGCAGTTATCATAAGAAAATATATTGCTTACGCAAAGGACAAGTGCAAGCCAATGATGACTAAAGAAGTTGGGAAGATGTTGAGGAATTTTTATGTTGAGCAGAGAAAGAGAGCTGAGGGCGGGAGTGCGCCTATACCTATTACTCTCAGGCAATTCGAAGCGTTGATAAGGTTGGCTGAGGCATCAGCTAAAATACAGTTGTCTGATGTCTTGAGGAAAGAGGATGCTGAACGGGCTATGAGACTCATGAAATTTTCGCTAAAACAACTGGGTATGGATCCTGATACAGGACTGATAGATATTGATAGGACAGAGGGGTCCACTCCTGCATCTGAGAGATCTCAGATCAGAATAATTCTGGACATTATAAATGATTTGTCTGTAAAGAAAAAAGAAGTTGCTATAAGGGAAGTTATTGAGAGAGCTCTGAAAGAAGGCGTGAACAATTCTGAAGAGGTGATAGACAAGCTGAAGAGGGAAGGTATGCTGTTTGAGCCGAACCCGGGACATGTGCAGAAAGTGTGATATTTAAGGGGATTAATTGAATATTAAACAAGGTGATTATTATTTTCTGTCCAAAATGCGGCGGGGGAAGCTTCATATCGGATGA
>CAYYYJ010000021.1:0-19289 GCA_964476045.1 uncultured archaeon
ATTCATAGAATTAACCAATGAGAAAACTTTCCGTAGGAAAAGCTGAAATACTCGGATTATTGTGTTCTGAAGGAACCCATCACAAATATACAACCAGCTATTACGGCTTTTTTAAGAATAGGGGAAAGTCTGGTAAACATTATTTGCGGACACAAAACATTGAAGCTGTAGAGTTTACTAATTTGGACAAAAAGTTGTTGAATCATTTTAAACAGTTAATGCCATTTGAATATGGATATAGTCCTCGTGTAACAGGCATTGCGACCAGCCTAAAAGTGAGGTTAAAAAAGAAATTTGTAATTAAGGACCTTTTGGATTACACTGATTTTGGATGCTTAAAGTGGAGAGTTCCAGAGAAAATAGTTAAGGGGATTTTTGATATAAAGTCGGCTTTTATTAGAGGTTTATTTGATGGTGATGGGTCTGTAAATAAATGGAATGTCACTTACACATCTGTCAATAGGCATGGCATTTTATCCGTCCAAGATCTGTTGAAATCAATAGGCATTGAATCTAAATTAACTGGCCCATCGCATCAAAAAGGCAATAGGAAACCACGCTACGACCTCGTAATCCCTAAGAGGGATTCGCTGAAATATAAAGCTTTAATTGGCTCAAACCATATAAAGAAAAGAAAACGATTAAATATGCTGAGGTAAGCTGAGGTTCTCTCAAGTTGGAGCTCAATGGCCGAGTGGTTAAGGCGCAGGTTTGCTATCTACCCTTTCTTTAGAGAAGAAAGGCCACAGTACCCAAAGAAACTACAATTGGGTGGCAGATAACCTGTGGGCGAAAGCCCGCGCAAGTTCAAATCTTGCCCTCAGCGCTTCTTTTATTTTTTATCTGATTAATATTATAAAACAACCTAAAAATACTAGAGTAAGCGCCAGTAGTCTAGTAAGCCCTTCTTTTCTAGAGAAAAGAAGCCCTTATGGGGAAAAAAAGAGTTTAGAAAGGCTTTGGCAATGGTAGGATGCGAGCTTCCCATAAACTTTTGTCAGCAAAAGTTTAATCAAAAAAGGAGGCTAAAATTTTGCTCAAAAGGGACGACATCGATCTTATCCAATTGTTTTGGATCGATGTCAACCATTTATCGCAAAATTTTTACGCCTTCCACTAAGGATTGGAAATAGCTTGCGACGCGGGTTCAATTTATACCCTTTCTCTTTTGTAAAAGAGAAAGCCTTATAACCCAAAGAGAAAACATTTACAAGGATAAGGTTCTGAAAATCCCGCCTGGCGCATGGGAGGGACGAAGCTGGTCTGCAGACCAGCTTCCAATTTCTTTTCTGGGACTGTTGTCCCATGGTCTTGAGTTTCGGGTGCTGGGACCACATTAACCTTATATATACATATATTATATAAGTATATATGCAAGAAATACTTCATTACCCAAGATTGGATACGGTATTAATGGTAGAGAAAGCTATCAGAGAATCTGAAGACTATCCTACAATGTTTCAACTCTCAAGGTCTTTGCCAAAAAGCATAATGTACCCAACACTCAAAGTCATCATAGATTATTTGGAAGAATCTGGAAAAATTGCAATTAAAGACAAACAGCTTATCTGGATCTGGGATCCTGAAGGTGTAAAAAAGTTTACACAGAACAAGAGTCTTAGAATAAAATGAAAAATGATAACAGGGAGAAAGAGATTTGGTTTGCTGACGAAAAGATTAAAGAGTCATACGAATCATTAAAATCTGGAAAATACGAAGACTAGGAACTCTATAAGTTTATCAACGGGGCTATAGACGACCTAACCCGAGACCCGTTTTGTGGTATTCAGATACCAAAGAAGCTTATCCCAAAAACTTACAGAGATAAACACGGCACCGATAACCTATGGAAATACAATCTGCCGAATGCTTGGAGATTGATATATTTCATAAAAGGGGATGCCGTAAAAATTGTAAGCATAATTTTAGAATGGTTTGATCATAAAGAGTACGAAAGAAGATTTAATTATTAAGTTTCTCGGTGATAAAGCCGCAGATGTCGGATTTATTATTCATCCATTCTGATTTAGGATTCATCGAAGTTGTAAGCGGGCATGGTATACGGATAAACAGAAGGTTTTCCCATAAGAAATCATAGCTTTTTTGAGACCTCTCCTTGTGGATAGGGTTAATATATCCTATTATATATATAGTAGGTATACTACTACCTATTTTAATCTTAATGCTATTTCAGTAAATAGAGAGGATGTTATGAAAGAAAAAACGACATTAAAATCATTTGTGGAACAGATAGAAAACAATCCTGCTGTGAACAAACTGCCGCCAAAGTTTAGAGAAATGATTAGAGACCAATTAAAAGCTTTGGGCACTATCAACTTCCCCATAATAACATTTAAAGAAAACGAATGGGTAGTTGCAACCACACCTGTCATAGATGTTGCTGCGCAAGGTGAAACAGAGAACGAAGCTATAGCCAGCTTAAAAGAAATGATTGACGACTATATGACAGACCCTGACACAACTAAACCTAGTGTCAAGAACATTTTAAATATGCAAATTACAATGAGGGAAATACCGCTAAGTTTGCCAATAAGTAATGTGCAGGTTGGTCAGCATGAGTGAAGGTAAAATACACCCGTTGCCAAGAGATACGGTAATTAAAATACTGCAAAGCAACGGGTTTGTTCACATCAAAGGCAGCCACAGGCACATGAAATTCAAAAAATTCGATGAAAACAAAGTGTGTGTAGCAACAACTATGGTGAGCCATTGTCCAACAATAGTGCCTAACATTATAAGGTGCATAATAAGGCAGTCAAAGAAACCGGAACATGAGTTCTATTGAATAAGCAGACGATGAGCACCCGAATAACCTATTTAATTAACAATGTCATATATTATCTAGATACGCATCTTATTTTTTATTCTCTATGCGCCTGGCGCATCACTTTTATCTAGCCGCGTTCTTGTATTTATCTAGCTCGTTCCGAGTTTCCAAAACATAGTTATATACTTTGTTTAACGTGAGCCCTATTTTTTGTGCAGCCTGATCTGCTTCCAACCCCTCTGTCATGATGCAATATAGTATCTTCGTATTCTCTGGTATATACATTATTCCGCAATCGTGCATAGATTTAAGGTCGTTAATATACCCAACGCCATATTTGTGCACTACAGTCACATCCTGAGGCAGGCCAGCCAATTTTTTAACATCGAAGGCGCTATCTTTTAGCAAGGTCATTATATATTCAGAGTTTTTTGCCTCCAGCAAAGTCGATAAATACAGGCTCCTAAAAACATTTGAATACTTCCTCACGTCCAAGCGAAAGCTTTCATTAACTATTGATGTATTGTAATAAGCCGCGAAATCTATTGGATAATAGTCAAATAGAAACCTCAAATCTTCCTTGTTTAAATATTCCAGTAAAGTGTAGAAAGCCGTATTATCAGATTCGCTCAGCATCTTTTCCAGCAAAACCCTTAGAGGCAGTTGCTTAGCCTGGTTCTGGTATAGGTCACCAAAGTAATTGTCTCTAGTTTCATTTCGAATTGGTATCATTGTATCTAAACTTACTTTGCCATTCTCAACTTTCTGCATGATTAGTACAGACAGAGGGACTTTATTCAGGCTCAATGGCGGGTACTTTTTTTGTTCATTGATATTAAAACTTGCTCCGTTCCGCAAGTTCTCAACACGGACAGAAATGCGGCCATCAACAATGCCCTCGGATAACTCATCTTTCAGAGGCTGGAAGTTTTCTATCAAATAACTTTTTGGCTCGAGTAAGCCAGAATAGACCCTTGGAGCCAATAGGCCACTTTTAGGGACGATCTGATTGAAACTTTTGGATGGATTCAGAATTAAGATAAGTAAAATAACTATAATTATAGTCTGAGCTATCAGAACATTTTTAGTTCTAATCATGACTTATTCTTAAACCCGTACTTTAAATCTTAACATGAAACTCACAGTCTGCTCCAGCCTGGATTTCATAGACCAGATAAAGGGCATCTCTGACAGGCGATTTTGTTGAAAGATCAATAAAAAACAATGCAATCAAAGTCCACTTTGAAAAGATAAAAAATTCTGATGGAATTATAGCCTTGAATTTCGAGAAAAAAGGAATTAAAAACTACATCGGAGGAGCAGTTTTTATGGAAATGGGTTTTGCTTATGGCTTGGATAAGAAAATATTTCTACTTAATCCTGTCCCTGATATGCCATACAAAGAAGAAATTCTCGCGATGCAGCCGACTGTTCTGAATGGCGATTTAACGAAGCTCTGATTTATTGCTGTATATTCTCATCTTACTAATCAAGCCTCTGGAAAGAAGTCCCTGATCCACATAAAGTTGCAATCGCAAGCGGCCAACTTTATTATCCGCATGCAGCTCTGCTTTAGTAGGTGGCCTGCCCTTTTCCCCAGTAAATCTATCCACCCATCCGAGAATTTCCCTATCCTTTTCTTCGAGAGAGCCTAAAGCATCTCTACCCTTTCCTGTCAATTGATAAGTCGCATAATCCCGGCCCCTATTTAGTGGCAACCCGGCTTTTCCCAGTGCGCTGTAAACTCTGTGCATCTTATACCCCATCGCAATTATCTCTGTTGGGGACACCCCGCTTTTCCAAAGGCCTACTATTTCCCTGGATTGCCTGAAATTATCTCTCATGTCTTTATTAGGCCCTATTTTTGGCAACCCCATCTCAGAATAAAGTTTTTTGTATAAAACCCGCTTTTCCAAATCAACTAATTTCGAAATCCTATTGATACTGATGCCTTGAGAGTATAGATACAGCGCTCTATTAAGTTTTTCGCCTGAAAACCCTCTAGTATATTCCATCCGAACACTATTTTTTCCTAAAAACAATCTAACTTCTTTTGTCTCTTCCATTATATCTGGAGTACAACTTACAATAGCTAACTCGTCTTTAGAAAACCCATCGAGGTCAGCTAAATAGTGCACTAATCGAGAATCTTCTCCATCAAGATCTTCTGGAGCTCTTCCCTTAATCTCTTCTGGGCTCGGGTACTCGAAATCCTGATCAATCAAAACAATATTTTCAGGCGCTTTAGCTTCGCTATCAGAAACTAGATCTAAAACAGAAATCATTTCATCTGCAGGAACCTCTAAGCTAATTCTTCTGGCGTTCCCATTGGACCAATCAACTGTTTTTTGTTCGCCCTCTTTATATCCATTTTTCTTAAGCCAACGATCAATCCTAGTTTTTATACCCTTTCTCTTTTCCCGGGTAAATGGTCCCTCAAAAAGAACTCCAGAATAATAAACAAACATGAAAATTAGAAGGCGATAAGCTTTATAAATTCTTCGTGCAGTATATTATCAGGCGGCCAAAGTGTGGTGGTACACCCGTTCCCATGCGCCCCTTTCTTTTTGTAAAAAGAAAGGCCCGCGGGTTCAAAGAAAAACATAAGCGGAAAGGTGGGGAAATTCGAACACGGTAGTTAAACACCGCGACGGTCTAGGCTGTACTGCAGCAATGTGGGAACCCTAGATAGCTGCCTTTTCTATCCTTTTTCTTTTGTAAAAGAAAAAGTATACAGTACCCAAAAAGAAAACTTTACTGCCCAACCTTGCCTCAATGTTAAGGCCTTATAACCCAAAAAGAAAACAATTACCTACCTCGTATATCTTTTTTTCACGACAACTAAAAACCTTATATATCTTTTCCACCATTACTTTGAGAATATGAGATATAGAAATACTGATTATGCATTAACAGCAAGCTCGCTGAGAGATCTTAGGGAATATGTACGCCTCGAAAGAGCTGATTTCGCCAGAGAAATAGGAGTGCCTGTAGATACACTTGCTAGATGGGAGAAGGGCGTCCAATCTCCAACACCGAAAAGGCAGAAAAAGATAGTTGATTGGGCCAGAAAATATAAAGTCGATGTTTGTCTAAGGCCCAGAGGCAGATATTTCTTCACCAGTATCTTAGGTAACGACTATTTCAGTATCCAAGAAAAACACAAGCCAGTTGAAGAGCCTGCAACAGCAGAACACTAATATTTTATAAACCCTCAGTGACAAAAACAGTAAGCTTTATATATTCAAGGTCTATATTATAGATCTATATCTTATACACCTTTCTCTGTAGATATACTAGAACAGAAAAGGAAAAGTTATAGGAGCCTCAAAATTTCTTTAAATATATTAGTTTAGACTTAATTTTGGATATGACGACCCTCAACCATGTCTTGGTGCCTAAGCATGAAATCCTCTCGAGAGAGGAGAAAGAGCAGCTTTTAGAAAAATTAGGCGCCAAAGAAAAACATTTACCAATGATACCGCTTGAAGATCCTGCGATTAAGGATATGAAGCCTAAAGCAGGGGATGTCATCAAAATTTCAAGAGAGTCACAAACAGCAGGAATGACAACGTATTACAGAGTAGTCGTGGACTAGTTAGCTATATATTATAACAGAAAGAATACGTTCGGATAAAAAGAGGGCCATGGAAGACAAAAGCTTTATTCACCTTTTGAGTGCATTTGAGAAGGAAAGAGGCTGGGTAAAATACCAAATAGACTCCTTTAACAATTTTGTTGATTTTAGCATCCAGAAAATAATGGAAGAAGTCGGCATTATCAAACTGCCTTCGGAGGCAGGAGAACTAAAACTGAAGTTCGGCAAAGTCGAAATAGGCAAACCAACAATAAAAGAGGCAGACGGTTCTTTGAGGTCAATCTTCCCCAACGAAGCTAGGATGAGAAACCTGAGTTATCTGGCTCCAGTGTACATTGATGTAATCCCAATAACAGGCGAAGTTGAGGAAAAGCCAGAAAGGGTTAATATAGGTGAAATCCCTGTGATGGTGAGATCGAAACTGTGCAACACCTACAAAATGGTTGGGCAGGACCTTGTTACAGCAGACGAAGACCCTTCAGATCCAGGCGGCTACTTTATCATCAATGGAACAGAGAGGGTCCTTGTCTTGATAGAAGAGATTACAACAAACAAACCCATCTTTGAAAAAGACGGAAATACTGTTTCAGTCAGGCTCGGTTCTGAACGCGCAGGTTTCAAACAGAAGCACTCCTTCGAGATGAGGCCAAGCGGCGAGATCCTGATCTCCTTTGCAAATGTAAAGAAATTGCCTATAGTTGTTTTATTGAAGGCGCTAGGGTTGGAAACAGACAAAGAAATCTGCGAACAGGTTTCAGATGACCCTGACATTCTCAATGAACTCTACATTAACCTCTATGAAAGCGAAGTCACCACAGTAGAGGAAGCCACTGATTTTGTAGGAAGGAAAATAAAAGTTGCAGAAGATTATAGGAAAGAAAGAGTAGCCCAATTATTAGACAGATATTTGCTTCCACATCTTGGCCAAGAGTTCCCAAACAGGATAACAAAAGCAAAATATCTGGCTAAGATTATAAGAAAAATAATAAAGCTCTTCCTCGGCCAGATACCTGAAGATGACATAGATCATTATTCAAATAAAAGGCTTTTGATGTCAGGCGAGCTTATCAGCCAGTTATTCAGGTCCATCCTCCTCGGAAGATGGGGCTTGATAGCAAAAATGACATACAATTACCAAAAACTCATTAAGCGAGGGAAAACGCCTAACGTCCAAGCTATTATCGAAGCAAACGCAGTCACAAAACAGATACTCTCAAGCCTTGCAACAGGCAACTGGATCGGCGGCAGGACAGGAGTCTCCCAAAGGCTTGACAGAAGCTGCTACATCAAAATGATTTCCCACTTGAGGTCTGTAGTGTCACCGCTCACATCCACACAAGAACATTTCTCAGCAAGAGAAATCCATCCAACAGAATTCGGCAGGCTCTGCCCTGCAGAGACACCTGAAGGTAGCTCAATTGGTCTGAGAAAGCATCTGTCACTATTAGCTGAAATTACGCCTGGTTTAGACAAAAAAGAAAATGAGAAGATATTGAAGGGAATTAGAATTGGAAATATTGCACTAGCTGACTGATATGGAAATTGGAACGAAATGGCTGTTGACAAAAACCAAAGAAAAGGAGTTACTGAAAATCTCTATTATATATGACAAAAAATAAAAAAGCTGACTTGTACTTCAACGGAAGATTTGTGGGTGAGATAGAGACCCCGCTAGACTTTGTTGCAGATGTCAGAAACAAAAGAAGGACAGGTGTGATCTCAGACCAGCTTAATGTCTCATATGCAGAAGAATTCGATGAAGTAAGGATAAATACAGATCCAGGGAGGTCCAGAAGGCCTTTGATTATTGTAGAAAATGGCAAACCAAAACTTACCAAAGAACATATCGAGAAGCTGTCTAAAAATGAAATCAAGTGGATTGACCTGATGAAAACAGGGATTATAGAATATGTAGACGCTGAGGAAGAAGAGAACACTTACATAGCAATTTCTGCAGAAGATGCCACGAAAGAGCACACTCACATGGAAATAAATCCAATGGCTTTGTTTGGGGTTTCTGCATCCACAATTCCTTATCCAGAATACAACAGAGGCGACAGGATCAACTACGGCGCAAAAATGGTGGGCCAGTCAGTGGGGCTCCCTGCCAAAAACTTTATCACAAGAACAGACACAAAATTCAATGTACTCACGTATTTACAGTATCCTCTGATTGATACATTCACCTACAGCGTGGTTCCTAATTTCGACGGGCAAAATATAATTGTAGCTGTCATGTCTTTTGACGGCTTCAACATAAACGATGCAATTGTTTTAAACAGGTCCTCTGTCCAAAGGGGCCTTTTAAAATCTTTCTACTTCAGGACATACGAAACAGTGAAAAAAAGATATTGGGGCGGACAAGAAGATGAAATAATGGTTCCAGAGCCTGGAATAAAAGGCTATAGAGGGGAGGGATCTTACAAAGACTTGTCAGCAGACGGCATAATAAACCCAGAAGCGCCTGCGCCTTCAGATGCTGTCCTCATAGGCAAAGTCTCGCCTTTGCGTTTCTTGTCAGGAGAGGAATTTGTCGCAAAAATCGAAAACAGAAGAGAGACATCAATCACAGTCAGATACGGTGAAAGTGGGGTTGTCGATAAGATCTGGATATCCGAAACAACTGACGGAAACCAGTTAATCAAAATCAGGCTAAGGGATGAGAGAAGCCTGGAAGTCGGAGACAAGCTCGCAACACGCCACGGCCAGAAAGGCATTATCAGCCTCCTAATACCGCAGGAAGATATGCCATTCACAGCAGACGGGATCGTCCCAGACATCATTTTCAATCCGCACGGAATCCCATCCAGAATGACAGTAGGCCAATTGCTGGAAATCATAGGAGGAAAAACTTCAGCTTTATCTGGAAATAGGATAGGCGCATCTGCATTCTCCCATCTCAAAGAACACGAGCTCAGGGAATTATTATTGAAATCAGGTTTCAGGGAAGACGGAAAACAAATAATGTATGACGGAAGGACAGGCAGGATGTACGAAGCAATGATATACCTCGGAGTGAGTTATTATCTGAAACTTGATCACATGGTAGCCAACAAATTACAGGCAAGGTCAAGGGGCCCAGTCACTCTACTCACCAAACAGCCAACAGAAGGCCGTGCAAAAAGAGGCGGTCTAAGATTAGGAGAGATGGAGCAGCAGTGTCTTGTAGGCCACGGTGCAGCCATGGTTATCAAAGAGAGGTTCAGCTCAGACGAAGTTGAAATCCCATTCTGCAAACACTGCGGTTTGCTTGCAGTTTTCGATAAAGTAAAAAACAAGACTTACTGCATATCATGCGACAAATCCGATGTGATCTGGGTAAAAACAGCATATGCTTTCAAGCTGACTTTAGACGAGCTGAAATCAATGTGTGTGTATCCGAGTGTTAAAGCCGTAGAGGAATAGTTTATATGACCACAACAATAAAAGCCTTGAGTTTTGGAATACTGTCACCTCAGATGGTAAAGCAGATGGCCACAGTCAGAATAATCTCGTCTGACTTGTATGATGCTGACGGTTATCCAATAGAAGGCGGCGTAATGGACCCAAGGTTAGGTGTAGTTGATCCAGGCCTTACATGCAGGACCTGTGGCGGCGGCCTCGACGATTGCATGGGCCATTTCGGCTATCTCGAATTAGCAAAACCTGTCCTTCATGTCCTTTACATAAAAATTATTCACGCGCTCCTGAAAATCACTTGCCATAAATGCAGCAGGATGATGGTTCCAAATGACCAGCCAAAAATAAGCCTTGACCAGCTTATTAAAAATCCGCCGAAAAAATGCCCTCACTGCAACCATGTTCCAGGAAAAATAGAATTCGAAAAAACCTATACTTTCTATCTGGACAAAAAAGAGCTCACAGGGCAGGAGATAAGGGACATATTCGAAAAAATCCCAGACGAAGATCTAAAAAAACTGCATTTCCAGGGCGGAAGGCCTGAATGGCTCATCTTGACATTATTCCCAGTTCCCCCAGTCACAATGAGGCCGTCCATAACCCTGGAAACAGGTGAGAGATCAGAGGACGACTTAACTCACAAGCTAGCAGACATAGTCAGAATAAACCAATCCCTAAAAGAAAATATCGATATAGGCGCTCCGGATTTTATTCTCGCAGATTTGTGGGAATTATTGCAGTATCATATCTCCACATTTTTTGATAACGAGCTTTCTGGAATACCTCATGCAAGGCACAGATCAGGCAGGCCGCTCAAAGGTTTAATCCAGAGGCTGAAAGCAAAAGAAGGAAGAATAAGAGGAAACCTATTAGGCAAAAGAGTGAATTTCTCAGCGAGGACAGTGATCTCCCCTGACCCAACACTCTCAATAAATGAGGTTGGAGTGCCTGAAGTAATTGCGAAAGAGCTCACGGTAGCAGAATATGTAACTGAAAATACCATCAAAAATGCCAAAGAGCTCATGAAAGAAGGCAAAGTTAATTATGTCAGCAGGCCTGACGGAAGAAGGATAAAAGTGACTGAAGACAACTTGAAAGATTTATTAGAAAATGTGATAGTCGGCTGGAGCATTGACAGGCAGCTCCAGGACGGCGACATAGTATTATTCAACAGGCAGCCATCGCTCCATAGGATGTCCATAATGGCTCACCGTGTTAAAGTCATGCCTGGAAGGACATTCAGGATGAACCCATCTGTTTGTCCGCCATACAATGCAGACTTCGATGGAGATGAAATGAATTTGCACGTGCTTCAAACAGAAGAATCAAAAGTAGAAGCTGCAATGCTGATGCAAGTCCAGAAAAACATAATCTCCCCAAAATTCGGAGGCCCTGTTATAGGCTTGGATCTCGATCAGGTGTCAGGGATCTACATGCTCACAAGAAAAGATACTATATTGACAAAAGAGGATGCAGCTCAACTTCTTGCGTGGAGCGGCCTGGACATAACACTTCCCAATAAAAAAGAAATCACAGGCAAAGAACTTTTCAGCTTGTTATTGCCAAAAGATCTGAACATAGAGTATAAGGCAAGCTCTGATACATGCGAAAATTGCCCGAAGAGCGAGAAGTGCGCATCAGACGGTTGGGTTGTTATAAAAAACGGAGAAGTAAAGGCAGGGACAGTGGATGCCAGATCTGTCGGCGCGTTCAAAGGGAAACTACTAAATAAAATAAAGGATCTCCAGGGAGAAAATGGCCTAATGGAATTCATCAACAAAGCAGGTCGTCTGGGCGCAAATTACCTCACTAAAAGGGGATTTTCTATAGGCATATCTGACCTAGATCTTCCTCGAAAAATAGAAACAGACATAACCGGAGAGCTTGACAAAGCAAAAAAGAACTCAGAGAAGCTGATAAAAGATTTCGAGAATAAAGAGCTCAAATCATTGCCTGGCCTAAGCATGCAAGAATCCCTTGAAGTCCAGGTCCTTAATGTCCTCTCATCCAGTTTGAACAGCATCAGTGAAATAGTTACAAAAAGCATAAAACCAAGTGACATACTCAATATGGTTAGAGCTGGATCCAAAGGTTCGCTGATCAACACAACGCAAATGACAGCTTGTGTAGGGCAAGAGTCCATACTTGGCCAAAGAATCAAAAGAGGATATCTGCACAGGACACTGCCACACTTCAAGAAAGGCGACCTATCTCCCGAATCCCACGGTTATGTATCTAAAGGTTTCAAGCAAGGCCTAAACCCGTTCGAAGTTTTCTGGAATATAATGAATGGAAGAGAGGGCCTTATGGATAAGTCATTAAGAACAAGAAAATCCGGTTACATGCAAAGAAGGCTGGTCAATGCTTTGCAGGATCTGAAGATAGCTAAAGATAACAGTGTAAGAACATCGAATGGAAGGATAGTCCAGTTTGTCGCAGGAGAGGACGGAATAGACCCAACAAAATCATACCTCGGCCAGCTGGACACGAGTTCTATAAAAACCAAAGGAGACAGCAAATAAACGCTTTAAAAATTATGACAGTCGAAGTCCCATTCAAAATAATGAAAGAAATTGAGGATTACATAAAGAAAGAAAAAATCCCCGAAGACAAGGCAAAACAGATAATTGAAAAATTAAAGGCACTATACGGAAAAACAATATATGATCCTGATGAACCTATCGGGGTTGTCGCAGCGCAATCCTTATCAGAACCTACAACACAGATGACAATGCGTACATACCACTTCGCAGGAACCGCAGGCATACAAGTCACACTAGGTTTGCCAAGATTGCTGGAAATTTTCGATGCGAGAAGGGAGCCGAAAACGCCAACAATGACTGTTTATTTGACTAAAGACTACCAAACAGACGAAGCTGTCAGAAAAGCGGCAGAAGAGATAAAAGAAATTAAAGTCAAGGATATTGTTAGTTCTAGTGTTATTAATCTTACAGATCTTGAGATTAAATGCAAGGTCAGCATGAAAGAGATGAAGAGATTTGCTGTTGACCCAAAGGAATTGGAAGAGAAAATAAAATTGAGAAATGTAAAGATTGTTGTCCAAGGCGATGACATGGTAGCAAGCTACAAGAAACCAGATATAAAAGACATTTTCAAACTGAAGTACAGGCTTTTCGAGACTTATCTGAAGGGAATAAAAGGTGTTACACAAACTGTGGTAAATAAAGATGGAAACGAATGGGTAATAAATACCCTGGGTTCTGATCTCCAGAAAGTATTCAAAGTCCCTGGTGTTGATGCGACCAGAACAGTCAGCAACAACATCTTCGAAGTCCAAGAGGTCCTTGGTGTAGAAGCTGCCAGAAATACAATAATGAAGCAGGCAATGTACACAATAGAAGAGCAAGGTTTAGGCATAGATGTAAGATATCTGATGCTATTAGCAGATCTCATGACTGTTGACGGCCACATAAAAGCTATAGGCAGGTATGGTATAGCAGGCCAAAAAATCTCTGTTTTAGCAAGGGCAGCTTTCGAAGAAACAAGAAAACACATAATAAGGGCTGCTGTGAGAGGTGAAGTGGACGAATTGAAGGGTGTCGTGGAAAATATCATGGTTAATCAAGTAATCCCTGTAGGCACAGGAGGTTACGACCTTTTCGGAAAAATACCAGAAAATAACCTTTCTAACAAAAAGGTTAATCAAAAAGAAGACAAGGAAGAAAAGTAGTTGGATGTTTAGCTGCTGCATCATAATGTATTTATAAATACTTGTACCATTTATTTCTACTATGATAACCAGAGAAGTTGAAGTGCCGAAAGGCGTTAATGTCTCGAAGGAAGGGAAGAGCTTAGTTGTTAAAGGCCCTAAAGGAGAATTAAAAAGAAAGTTTTTACAGCCTAAGATAAAGATTGAGATTAAAGAGAATCAGATTATCCTTACAAGCCCAGAAGAGCGGAGAAAAATAAAAGCTGTCATGGGTTCCTGGCAAGCCCATATGAATAATATGTGCCTCGGAGTTACTAAAGGCTGGAAATGCGAAATGAAGCTGGTCTTTGCGCACTTCCCGGCAAAAATGACTGTAAAAGATAACGAGTTTGTTATACAGAATTTCCTTGGAGAAAGGGCACCCAGATCAACCAACCTCCCTAAAGATGTGGCAGTAAAAGTTGATAAAGAAAACCTAGTAATCACAGGCAATGACAAGGAAACAGTTGGCATCGCAGCAAGTAAAATCGAAGGTGTTACTAGAATCGTTGGCTTCGATAAAAGAGTCTTCCAAGACGGCTGCTTTATAGTGAAATCAGCCCATGTACCCGAGTAAGCACTTCTTTTGCTTCGGCAAAAGACCTGCACTAGAAATTTATGGACAATAAAAAATTAAAATTAAGGGCAAAATTGAAGAGGAAAAAGCCAGAATTCAAAAGGCAGGAATGGTTTAGGTCAGTTACTTTGAGGCCTGTCTGGAGATTTCCCAGGGGAATAGATTCTAAATTGAAAAGAGGAGAAAAAGCCAGGGGCAGCATGCCAAATATCGGTTATAGGTCTCCAACGTCTGTTAGAGGATTGAACCCAAAAGGCTTCAGGGAAGTCAGAGTTCTAAATACTACAGACCTGAAAAAACTGAATTCCAAGATGGATATTGCAGTGATTGGAAGCACAGTTGGGAAAAAGAAGAGAATGGAAATCATGAAACAAGCAGAACAGGCTGGCGTAAAAATATCTAATTTTAAAGCTTAATATATGCTTCCTAGATAGGCAATAAACAGTATCCCGAGCATATTCATTGCAAAAGCGATCAAAAAGAATTTTTTCGTGTCATATTTTGATGCGCCTAAAAGGGCTATTCCGAGTTCGTCTGGAAGCGGTGAAGCTATTATAAAAGCCCCCAAAACAGGGATAAAATATTTTCCAACTCTATGCCCTCTTAGCGCAACTATAGATCGCCTTTCCGATAGTTTAGCCTTCAGCTTATCGAAAATCCCGTAATGGTGTGAAACCCTGTATTTTATTAAACTAAAAATTAAAAAGTCTGCAACAGCTGCTCCAAAAGCTGCTATTGGGGCAACAATAAATGGGTTCAGCTCTTTTCCTAGAAGAAAAAGGGCTGCAGTCGACGTCGAAGAGGTCAGAAAAGAGGAGTAAAAGAATCCGGAAATCAACACCCCAAAATAGCTTAGGCTATTAAGATTGCTTATGAATAAATGGAATTCTGGTGACAGTAAAAAATAAACCGAGATTAATAGGCTTGCAAAAAATATTGAAAAATATAAAATTTTAAAATGTGATTTAAACATATCTATAAATACTTACTTTATCTAAATAATAAACAGAATTTATGGTAAATTGTCATGTTTGCGGAGCGAATGGAAAAGTTTGGCACAAAGAACCAGAAGTCTACCAGTGCACTAAGTGTTTGTCTATTTACTCTGAATTCGGTCTGGTCACAGATCCACAAGTAGAACCTCAGGATGTGTGGTCGTAAGCTTTTTCTAAATAAATGAAATCTGTTTCAATCATTTATCGTGGAATGCTATATAATAAATTTCCCGTCTCATTTGTCATTTATCCTCGGGAGCCACAACTCAATATTCCTACCATGCTGTTCGAGGATCTCAGGTGGCAGCGGATCGCATTTTGACTTATCAGGGTATTTATATTGATCGCTTCCATTAAAGGGGTCTGGGTGGCCTCTGTCTGTGTCAAAAAAATAGAGTGACTTACCAGTTATTATCTTATCTAAAATCCCTTTATTGATATTGGGAAATTTCTCACGCGGCGCCAATTCTTTTAAAAAGGAAACATAATCCCTTGGGTTTCCCCAAAGATATTCGCAGCACGCTGTTATTAACTTCCGATTACCGACTATAGTTAGGGATGGTTTGTCTATAGGCCTGCCTCCCCCGTCTTTTAGTTGACCGCTTAAAGTCATACTCATGAAAACAGCAGTATCTTCTGGATAAGATGTTTTTTCTAGTATCTCCCCAAGAAATTGTTCTTCATAAACAGTCTCTGTTACAATCTCTTTTTTTGGTTGCAGGCCTAAAATTCTGCGGAAAACCCTTGAAGTTCCCCCTGCAGATTTTACCCTTTCCAGTTTTCTTTCTACAGGTCTTTTTAAGGAGCCATATGCAATCACGTCATAAAATTCATCTCTATGATGCTTACCTGCCAAAGGCCAGACATAATCACTGGCAATTCCAGATGAGCCGTTGTTTTGCGGGCCTTTTAAATTATGGACAGCCTTAACATAACCTTTCCCAAAATCATTCCAGTCTCTTCTTCCCGGTGCCCAACAATAGAGTTCCCACCCAGCTTCGTTTTCAATAATTTGTTTACAAAGTGTACCGTCAACCATAAATATCGCCTATTAGAGTATTTTAAATGTTCTTATTTCACTTGAGGACGAGTTTCCATATACCTAGAAAACCCTTCAGTATGCTGGACTCCAACTTCCACTAAGATGTTCGATGTCATAGGATATTTAATGGCAGAATAACCTTAAATCTTTTACATCTAAGAGCCTATCCAGGTAGGGAGTTTGCCGCAAGCTGCCATAATTGGATTCTACCAGACTGCTTTCATTTTCAGCCTAGTGTGATAGGGCTCTTAGTCGTCACAAAAGGCTTATCCTTTATGTAAATTCTTCCGGGCATGCCGGCAAAAACTCAATCAAGAATAGTCGTCCTGTATCTTTCCATCATCCTTCTGGCTATTTCTGCGTGCTTATAATCTTCTCTATCGGATGCTGATTTAACAGCGCCTCTGATTTGATGATAAATTATTAACCTCTCATCAAAAGGCCTATTCCTAAGTTCTCCCCTGAGCATTTCTAACTGTGTTGGCGCCTGGTCATCTTGGTCAAGAAAAGCAAATGCATTCATGTACAAAATGCCAAGTTCCGAGGTTTTGGCTCCCGCTACATAATCTCTAGTAACCTTTTTAACAAACATTTAAATCAGTCAACCTTCCAATTTTGTTGTTACAATTGGCTTCTCCTTAATGTAAATAGTGTGCTCGGCCTGCGCGACCTTTTTGTTTTCCACCTCTTTTAGTACAGGGTGAAGTTCTAGACAGCCTGCCATCTCCAACTGCTTTAGAGCCATAGACACTTTTACAGGAGAAAATCCTGCATGCCCCTCCAAAACAGGCTTTACGAGCCACCTCTTTGCGAATGGGAATGCACCAAAATTCTTTTTAATATAATCTAGAATCTGGCGCGAATCAGGGCTTCTCACAGGCCTATCTTGGACATACCTGTATATTTCGACAGTCCCAGATTCTTTAACATACCCGTTCGTGTGAACAGTGAACGGTTCGATAGCAATGCAATCACCTTCTTCCAGTTTATAAGAAATCTTATTTTTAACGCTCGGTATTGTCGGAGGGGCATGGAACATATCCTTGTCAACCCCATGCCCTGTCAGATTAACAATCAAGCCTATCCCAAACTCTTTCAAAACAGGTTCTATGGCATCTGCAATTTCATAAACAGCCAAACCTGGCTTCAAAACACTGATAGCTGTATCGATTATTTTTTCAACCCCATCAACGAGACTGGTTTTCTCAGAACAGTATGTAATTGCAGAATCAGCCACAAACCCATCAAAATGCGCCCCTATATCAATCTTCACGAGCTCGCCTTCTTTTATAACACGGGCATCATTGAATGTAGGCGTGTAATGCGCAGCCTGATCATCTATTGAAATATTTACAGGAAATGCCAGGGCACATCCACTTTCCAGGATCTTTTTCTCAATAAATTCAGCCACATCCAAAATTTTCGCGCCAGGCTTGATTATTTTTTTGAGAGCCTGTGATCTAGCCTCAGCCAAAACTTTTCCTGACTTCAAATATTTTTCCAGTATTTCTTTATTTTCCATAAAATTCCACGTAATTTTTAAAAGTTATATAAGCAACCTTAAATATAGTATTAATTAATGAAATGTTCTTCATCTGATGAAGACAACTCAGTTCAGGAGGCGATATGGCAAAAAAGAAAGCAAAATCCGCAAAGAAAAGGAAAAGATAATTTAAATTATTTCCGTTTTATCAAAGGCGAAGCCGAATTTCTCGAATTCTTTCCAATTCTCGGTTTTCGCCTCCAAATTCTATATCTAATTCTACTAGATTGTTTTCAGGTCAAGGTTTGGCCGAATCGATTCAGTCATTTTCTTTCCCAAAAGAAAAGAATTTACTACGGTTTATCCCACTCAATTTCGTAATATTCGTATTCTGACCCTGGGAGAAAAACTCTCTTCAAAACATAGTAGGTTATTGCTGTCTCCCTATCAGAGATTGAAAGGATCAGCTCCACTCCTAATTTTTTAGCCTTTTCTAAGAGAGAGGCTAGCTCGACACCGCCTATATGCTCGTCTTCTGCCACAGCAGCTATCAAATACCTCGGTTTGTCTTCCGGAGTCTCTCTTACCCAGTTGGTCCCTTCCCTTTTCCTTTTGTATGCAATAAAATCAGCTGGATAGTCTATATAATCTGACTCCTTCATCTCAGGTATACCTAACAGGAATGTCTTTTTCACAGAGTGCGCAACCCGGACAGCTCTGGCCCATTCCGAAATCAGCATCTTCTGGTCTTTTGGGAAGACGTGAAGCACATGCTTTGAGTGTATCCATTTATCTTCTTTTACAGGCGATGCTCCAGGGAAATAGATCCTGAAATGCGAGCCGAATTTGAAGCCTGTTTTGACAACATATCCCCTGAGCCTCCAATCCTCATAAACTTCGTAGAGCTGTTTTGTATATTCCCTTTCTTTAGTGACGTATTTCAATATCTCTTCCCAATCTATTTTCTTCCCGTTAACAGCATCTATAACCTCTACCCCAAAATATTTTGAAAGAAAAATAGTCTCTAGAAAATCGAGCCTTGAGAGGATCCCTCTCTGCTGCTTGTAAACTCCGAGCTGGCCTATCCAGTATTTTTCAAATAGTTCTTTGCCCACCTCTTCGCTTTCAGCTATGGAAAATAGGGATGTCCTGTACCAGTAAATTTTTGTTTTAAGTTTAGGCAGCTCGAGCTGTTTTGTAGGATATTTCTTGTTGGCAGTTTTGTTCCCCTGTTTTTCTATCTTATCTGCGCCTTTCAGGATAAGCCCTCTGTCCCTCCAATCCCTATACGCATTATACTTTACTATCAGCCTGGGCTCTTCCTTTATGTAAAAAGAAGCTACCTGGTTAAAGCTCATCTGCTCGCCTGTTATTTTGTTTGTTATCAGGCCGTTCTGGAAAATTATGACATATAAAGCTTCTTCTGAAGTTAAAACCCAATTTCCTCCCTTACTCTCCTCTCCGAAAAAGTTTTTTTTCAGTTTGTCAAGGCTGTCAGGATCGTCGCACCATACTCCTATTTCAGCGTCAAAATTAAGCGTTATCATACTGCCTTTCTCTTTCAAAGCGCCATTCTATTATTGATATAAAAGAAGCCTTATATACGCAAACTATAATCAGAGTTCCAGAGTGAGGCATCCTGGCCTCAAATAGAATCAGCATCCACCAATCTTGCAGCTTCCGCCGCCCAGTTCTGAA
>CAYYYJ010000022.1:0-3873 GCA_964476045.1 uncultured archaeon
AACCCGCCTATCGCAGAACCAATCTGGTTAAATAAAGTCCCTGTCGACTCAACCTGCCCGCCGTAAGCTACAATCGCATTCCTTGAAGAAGTCAAACTCAACAAAATATTTATTTGCGCGAGGTTCTGCTGGGCTATTTGTAGGTCATCTGGTGTGAGGGTGCCTGACTTTACAAGGTCTTCAAGCTGTTGTTTTTGAGCAGCGAGCGATTCGAGATCGTCAGGCAGCTGTGTGGACTCCCCTGGCTTGTAGTCAATCGGCCCGCGGACCTCGCCTTCTTTCTGGGAGAGGACGTTAATCATTAAAGATGTTTTAGTGCTGTCCTCGTCCTGCAGATCCAAAGCCTCGATATTAACTGCGTGGGATCCGCTTGAATTTGTTTTGATGACCCAGATAACAGGTATATATCCCGGATAATCTCCTGCGTTTGCGTCCTTCTCTGCTGAGATCCCGTTCTTTAATTTCGAACCATTCACAGTGAATCCTGGCGGATTGTCAAATTCCAACCCTGCATAAGCCCGCGCAGCCCCGAATTTCTCAAAATTGTAAAGGCGGAAATAAACAGAGACAGATTTTTCTTTTGGAATATTGGAATACGTCCCATATGGATTTTTCTTCACTTCAAACTTGCATCTTCCATCGTCTTTAGGCATGTCATAACATAATTTGGCATCCCTGATTTCTGGTGTTGGGTGTTTTTTGATGCCCAAGCTAACGCTGCTTGTGACTTTATCACATGTTTCTATTGAATCATAACGCATGCAGTCAAGCAGATCATATATTGTCACAGAAACTTGTTGGCCTTCGACATCTCTTGGAAGTTCTATCTGATCGTTTGCTATTATTATATCCTTGTTGCCATTGAATGGGTCGACTATTGAATTTTCGTTGGTGCGTATATTTCCTAGGATTTCCTTGCCGCCTATTCTGTATTTAGCTTGAAGACTCCATTTGGCTGGCTGGGAGTGTATTGCATTCGAGACCTTGTATTCAAAAGTCAGCTTGCTCCCGCCATATATTTCTGCTGGTGTTTGGGAATCCAGAGATTTCTCAGCACAGTTGAATGCGCCTTCGGTGCTTATACCACAGGATTTGTAGGAAGTTTTCTTTAGAGAGAAAGATTTTATTGAAGGCAAGGTATTATCTACGCTAAAGGATTTGGAAGATTCGAGCCCAGATTGCTTTGAGCTTCTAACTTCTATTTTAGATGAGTATTGGCCGTATGGAGCAGTCAATGGTATGCAAGTTGCTACCTTGTACTCTTTCTGGTTTGGTATTGTTAATCCTGTTATGTCAACGCTTGCTACTGCAATTCCAGAGTTTGTCTCTACTATAGGGCCTGTGACTGCGATTTCAGTATTCCACCAGCCTGTAGTTGCTTTTCTGGTTATCTGGAGATCTGGGTGTGGGTTGGTAATCAAAAGGTTCTGGTATGTGCAGCCGCCCTGGGATATTTGGACTGGGCTAGGATTCCCGACCGTGATGGACATCTCTTTGAGCAGATTTATTGTAAGTTCTTTATTCTCCGGTATTTTTACTGATGATTGTGTTTCTGTTATCCAGCCACTTTTAGAAACTGATACTGTGTACTGCCCTGAATTCAAAAAGAGTTTGCATGAGTTTGTAGAGTCTGTTTTGCACGATTCACTTCCCGCAGATACTGTAGCGCCATCTATGTTTGTTTTGACGAGTAGTTGGTATGTATTTTTAGTTAAACTGAATTCGACTGGAGTTCCCCTAGGCACGCTGATGAACTTGCTGTCAACTGAATACCCATCTTTCTTGGCTTCTAAGTAAAAAATCCCTGACCTTATTTGGAAGCTGCATGAAGAGATCCCAAGGAAGGATGACCCTGTTGTGCACATCCTAGTGTTGCCTATCCAGATTTCTGTGTTCGCTTGGTTTGATCTCGTTGTAATAGTGTAATATTTCGGATTGACTTGGACTGTTTTTCTGTAGACTGGCCAACCTTGTTGGTCTGTTTCCCCAGACACAGGATCCCTGTAGCAGTTCCAGTTAGTATCGCAGAGGGCTACCCTTGAATTAAAGAAAAGCGGTCCTGTTGTTTTTGGGTTGAGTTTGATTACAAAACTCTTTGTTTCTCCAGAAGCCCATGGACCCCAGAAATCTATTAGTGGATAATCAGATGGTTTTTGTTCTGTATTTTGGTTTCTCCAAATAAGGGAATTTTTTTCATAGAGCTTCTTGTTTGGCAGCCCGCCATTGAACTCAGTTATCTCCCAGTTATTGTCAAAGGACGGGGAGAAATAAGCCCCGTATGCGTCCCCGCCATCATTCCTGTATTTTACTGTGACTGTTTCTGTCCCATCTTCCAATATTTCAGGCTGGTAATCCAGCGAAACCAGCACCGGCTTGGGTTTAGGGGGCTCTTTCACTGTCACCTGTATATTCCTGGAATCAGAGGTCCCTGCATACATGTCTTCTGCAAAAACAGAGATTGGCTTGTTCCCTACAGAATTTATTGAGATGACTTGTGATAGCTCCCATCCGCCTGTTATGAAATGCCATGCCCCAAGAAGGGTGCAGGTTATGAGGTTGCAGTTGTTGATGAATGTGTTCTCGTAAGATCTTGCTGACCCGTCATAGAAAGATGTTGTGACCTTTACTTTTGCTTCCTTATTTCCCAAACCCAAATCTTTCATGTAAACTTTATTCACTTTTGTGTAAATTGTGAAAAGCTGGCCTTTGTTTGGGGTGGAAGCAGATGGGGAAACTGAATTTATCCCGAATAGCTGGGTTAGGGTTATATCAACCTGCTTATTTGATGGTGTTACCTGAACAGATTTGTCCTCAAATGCAGGGGGTTTTTTCCCAGTAAGTGTGTTTGTCCCTGTTAATCCTGAAACAGAACATTGCTTATTCTGTCCTGTATTGCATTTCCAAGATGATCCGAGATATATGTCCACGTTTTGTTGGTTTGGGGTGGAAACTGTTGCTGTGTAGCTGGGCGGTTTGCCTTCGAAGTAGTATTCCCTGTTTTGGTTCAGGTTTACATCATAATAGTAAGGCGTAAATTCGTAATCCCCGTTGTCTGGCCACAAGTTATAGGATCCCTGGTTAGCTGTGAACTGGCACCAGGGTGTCTCCCACCACCAGTTTTTGATTGTTGTGCATCTGTATGTGTAATCAGTCCATATCCTCGTGTTCTCGAGATTAGATTTCGCTGTGATAGTATAAGTTTGCGGTTTTACTGGTATCGAATACTCCCTTGCATACCAGCCCTGTTGGTCTGTGTTACCGGAAGTGGGATCCCTTTGGTAATTACCTGAACTGCTTTTCAAGGCTGCCCTTACTTTAAACCAGGTTGTGCCAGCTTGTTTTGGTTTTATTTTTACTGTAAATGTTTTGGTTTCGCCTGCAGAAAAAGAGCCTTTGAAGTCCACAAGGGTGGATCTTGCCTGTATCTGGTTGCCATTGCTGTTCCAAATCCAGTCTCCTGGACGGTAAATCCCATCTAGAGGGAGATCTCCTGACGAGCTTATGACCTCTGCATCGCTGGAAAATGAAGGCGAAATAAAAGCTGTGCTTGCAGGGCCTCCCTCATTCTTGTACTTGATTGTGATTGTTGTTTCTTCCCCGATTTTTACTTCAGGAGGTTTGTTTACTGAGACCAGAACAGGGTTTGGTTCAGGAGGGGAGTTACAGTTCCCGCTAGAACAGCCGTATGAACATGTTTCAACCTGCTGCCAATTGCCTGAGTTTTGGCAATACCATCTGCTGTTGCCGCCTCCGCATGCATAAGTTCCTGGATTAGCCCAGCCACCGCACTTGGGCGCTGCTTTGCAGGCTCCGTTATCACAGCCGTATGAACATGTTTCAACCTGCTGCCAATTGCCTGAGTTTTGGCAATAC
>CAYYYJ010000022.1:3973-19074 GCA_964476045.1 uncultured archaeon
ACAGCCGTATGAACATGTTTCAACCTGCTGCCAATTGCCTGAGTTTTGGCAATACCATCTGCTGTTGCCGCCTCCGCATGCATAAGTTCCTGGATTAGCCCAGCCACCGCATTTTATGTGCGATGCTTCAACGCCAGGAGAAAAAGAAATTGTAAAGACAAAAGCAGCAGATACAATTAATAAGACTAGCAATAAGTTTCTACTTAGTGTAGGAGAATACATTAACTGCCCTCCATAGAATAGACAACGGACAATGCAAAATTTCTTTGCACTTATGCTTAGTTGAATGTAAGCTTTTTAAAGCTTCTGCAATGTTCTAGAGAATCAGCAATTTTTCAGGCCAACTTGGCCAAATTTTCTAAAACTGCCGAGGGATAGTCTTATAAAACATGCAGTAAAGTTTAATAGTAAAGGGTCGAAGCTGAGACCATCAATATCTGCTATGTTCGGAACTAAAAAGAAAGTGAAAGAGATTGCGAAGCAAGAGGTCAGGCCTTGCATACTTAACCCCCAGATACAGCAAGTTGGAGACAAAACTATAATGAGAGTCAACTGCGCCGACTGCTTTGCAAATGCGTCTTTCGGGAACACTGCCTGCATGGAGGGCATCTCAAAAACTTTAAGCGGGGTTGAGGGCCTCACTGAGATTGTCCTGCTGAAGAACTACAACAAAGTTTTCAGGGAAAAGGACATAAAGCTTTTGAAGGAAGTGGGGGAGGTAACAAAAAATGTCGATATCAAAGAGTTCTGCGAGGCCTGTTCAGAAATTGTTTCCCAATTGTGGGGAGATCCTGTATACGCATATTATAAACTAAAAGAAAAAGAGTGCAGGAAATGCCAGAACCTGTCAAAAGAATTAACAGAAAAACTAGGCAAAACAAAACTCGTCAGCGAGATAACAAAATCAAAGAATTTGGGCTATAAAGATATTTTTGTTCCGCATCTTATACCTGATATAGTCTGCTCTTTTGTGGATCAGGAAAAGCCCGGGACACAGGCAGAAGAGGTGTATGAGGTTGATGGGGTCGGAATATCTTTACACACAATACCCGCAAGGCCTGACATGATTTATTTTGCAGAGATGCCCGAGCTCTCGCTGGCAAAGGATGAAGTTGAAACAATTAAAAATGTGATAGAAAAGCTAACAGGGCAAAAAAAGAATATAGACCTCTCACCTGAAAAAGTCAGGGATGATTTCAGAAGGCATATAAGCAACACCCTCGACTTGCAAACAAATGCCCAGATAAAATCAAAATTAGAAAAAATAATTCTAAGGCATACAATAGGATACGGTGTAATAGAGCCGTTGCTTCTTGACGAGCGGGTCCAGGATGTATACGTTGATTCAGGATCGCCACAGGTCCACATAGTCCATCAGGATTTTGGCGAGTGCATTACAAACCTTTATGTGACGAAAGAAGAAATAGAAAAGCTCTCTACAAGGCTTCGCGCCCTTAGCAAGAGGCCTCTAGACGCCAGCTCACCTGTCCTGCACACAGAACTGGAAGATTTGGGTGTCAGAGTCTGTGGCATCTGCGAGCCATCCACTTACAGGGGAACAGGCTTCGCTTTTAGAAAAAGGAAACCGATACCGTGGACGCTTGCTGAACTTGTTCACACAAAAATGCTTAACTCGGACGCAGCAGGTTTCCTAAGCTATCTGGCTGAGAACCAAAATTCAATCCTTATAACAGGCCCCAGGTCTTCTGGAAAAACAAGCCTGCTTACAGCCCTTATAATGGAGATGCCGAGGAGCTCTAGAATAATCCTGATAGAAGATACCCCAGAAATACCTGTTGAAGCCCTGCGGTCGCTGGGATTCAAAATAGAGCACCTAAAAACAGAGGCTTTTGCAAAAGGCTTTGAGATAAGCACAGAAGACGCATTAAGAACATCATTGAGGCTAGGCGATAGCATATTAGTTATAGGTGAAGTCCGCGGAAAAGAGGCAAAAGCTTTGTTTGAAGCAATGCGGATTGGCGCATCTGGCAATGTCGTACTGGGCACAATCCACGGAAGCAACCCATATGACACTTTCGACAGGGTTGTAAATGATCTCGGAGTCCCAAAAACCAGTTTCAAAGCAGTCGACTTTATAGTAACTGCGGGCTTGGTGAAAAAAGGCGACAGCCTCTCAAGAAAGAGAAGGCTTTTAGGGATATCTGAAGTGACTAAAAATTGGTCAGAGGAGCCGAAGTTCAGGGACCTGGTTTCATACAGTTCTTATACAGACAAATGGAAAACAGGGTTAAAAAAATCCGAGAAGCTCAAGTTAATAGCTTCTATGAAATCCTTAAAGTTTAATGAAGTCCTGAGAGGGATCAAAGCAAAGGCCCAACTAAAAAGTGATCTGGTCAAGCTGGGCAAAAAATCCAAAAAATATCTGGGGCCCGCGTATACTGTGAATTCAAATTCCGTATTTAGTAAAATGGCTGGTGAAACTAAGAACTATAAAAAAATAACTAAGGACTCTAGTCTATGGCTAAGAAAGTCTTAAAATTTTACAAATCCTATTGCAATAGATTTGGAGGTTTCCTTAAATCCAAACCGAGCCAAGAGCTCGAGTTTGCAGTAAAATTCCTTGGATGGAACGTGAAGCCGGACCATATTATTGGGGCTGGCATGTTTGCTATATTCCTGGGTTTTTTGGCTGTTATCTTGCTGTCCCTGGTTTCCTATTTCATAGGATTAAACCCCACATTATATATTTTCTTCTCCCCAATCGCAATACTGCTTTTTTTCGCTATAACCGAATGGCCTAAAAGCCTCGCCAAACAGTATGCGAATAAGTCGCTCGCTTATACCCCCTACATAATATCGCAGATGGCAGTATCGATAAAGCAGACCCCGAACCTGGAGAATGCGATCTCCTTTGTCTCTAAAACAAACAAGGGAAAGATCTCCAGAGACCTAAGGGATATCCTTTTCAATGCGTGGATAGGCAAAGTAAAATCTGTATATGATGAAACGCTAAACCTCGCTGATAAGTGGGCAAAATTTTCTGCTGGTTTTCAACGGTCCCTTCGCCTAATCATTTCAAGTTTCCATGAAAAAGACAAGGAATCCAAAGACAAAACTTTGGATAATTCAGTTGATTCTATGCTATCAGACATAACATCCACGATGCATTCTTATGCCCTAGGGCTCAATACGCCTACACTGGTAATATTTTCAATAGGGACAATCCTCCCGCTCATGTTAATTTCCATTTTCCCCCTCATCAGCTTTTTCGGTTTTGAAGTGTCCCAGGTTACTGTCATCGCATTTCTTGGATCCTCTCTGATCGCAAGCTATCTTTATTCCAATATAGTTTTGAGGAAAAGGCCAGTTGGATTCCCTGAACCAAAAATAAAAAAACAGGAGAAAGAGCCCACAAAAGTTATACCATTGATAATATTGGTCCTTTTCAGCATCCCTACTGCAATTTTCATAATGCAAAGCAGCGGCTTGGAGGTGGGCGGATTTCCTGGCTTGCTGATTAAAATAACAGGGCCTTATGGCATTGTCTGGGGCATCGGTTTGGCAATAAGCATTCATTTTTACATGTCAACAAGCAAGAAAAATAAGGCAAGGAAAACAATCAAGAAATTAGAGAACCAGTTTATTGACAGTTTGTACCATATTAAAAACTCATTGCGTGATGGGCAGCCCCTCGAAAGCGCGCTGAAATTCTCTGGAAGCATGCTGGGAAAAGGGGAGATAGGGAAATATTATTCTGCTATAATTGACTCCTTCAATACCAAGAGGATAACTTTTGAAGAGGCTGTAGTGAAGCAGGAGACTGGTTCCACTCTGATAAAATCTTCGATGGAGTTGATCTTTAATGCGATGAAGAAAGGGCGTGTCGCCGTGATGCAAACAACAGAGGTTATTTATTCGTACCTCAGCAGGATAGCGAAAATCGAAGCGGAGATAAAGACAATGCTTTCAAAAACCCTCAGCATGATGAGGGCCACCATAGTTATTTTTGCGCCCGTAGTGTGCGCTGTTATAGTTGTCCTTTTTCACATGATCAATAATACAATAAAAAATATTTCAGTTTCAAACAAAGATTATGCTTTCGGGACTATTTTTGTCCAGTCCGCGATATCCCCTGGATACCTCCAGATAATAATAGGGATTTATCTTATTGCGTTAAATTATGTCTTGATAAGGTATATATCATATCTCCAAAACGGATTCGATAAGATATCTTTCCACTACAACCTTGCGAAATCAATACCTGTAACACTATTGATATTCACTGTGACTTTGTCATTGGCCGGATTATTTTTATTAAGGTAATTATGTCTGATAAAAAACTCAAAGGGATAGAGGGGCTGCCGTTAAAGTATATCGTAATGATTTTAATGGGAGCAATAGTAATTGCTGTTTTTTTGGAAATAACTTTATTGATAGGGTCTGCTGGCCTTCAAGGCGTCTCACAGGCAAACCAAACCCTCACAACTGTTCTGAATAAAAGTATAGGCAATGTCCTGGGGCCTTAGCTAAAAATCTCCTTTATCACTCGCGTCCCATAACTCCCTTTCGGGATTTCAAATTCCACTATTGCTTTATTCTTGCCTTTGTTCAGTTCATCTTTTTCTAACCTATAATTGAGCTTTTCTGGATAAACATAGAGAGGCCTTTTAGACCCAGAAGAAGTCAGTTCAGACATTGAAGCTATCTTGAAATTTTCCAGATTGACTTTTTCCTTGTTTAGAATTCTTTTTATTGTTTTATCTATATCACTATTTTCCAGTTTTGTGCCGAATCCAACCAGAGGTATATCTATGTTTTTTTTCTGTGTTTTAGATATCTCTTTGACTGCCATATTCCAAATGTATGATTGGTATGCATGGATGAACATCATCCTCAATGTTTTTGGAAGAGACCTCAATGCTCCAGTGTAATCATCTGGATTTGATACCAAGTGGTTTAAAATTGCAATCTCCCATTTGCAATCATGGGGAAACAGTTTTAAAGCCTCTCCGAAATCTTCTGTTTCTTCCAGTGCTTTACGGGCATCGCGGACTTCCTTCCTTTCATCTTTGTTCGTTTTAGTCAGGTAAAGATATACTGCGCCAGGAATATTGTTTTCCAGTATTTCTTTCCCTACAAGGTGAGTTATGCTCCTTTTCCCGAACCTCTGGGAATCAAAGAGGTTGAGGACGCCTCTTTTTTTTATTTCTGCAATCCTTTTTACTAAAAATTCCTTGCCATATTTGCTTTCAAGATCTCTCATAGTTATAGAAAACCAATTGCCTTTCAGTTCTCCCAATTTTATAGGCCTCTGGTTGTATTCGAAATCAGAAAGCTCTACATCTCGTATCCCCAAAGACTTTAGCTTCTGCATACCCACTCCGAAGAAAGAGATAGTTTGATAAGTGACTGCAGCTTTGTCTTTTGTGCCCGCAAATCCAATTTTACTTCTGGATATCTGCAGAAGCCTCGATATCTCTCTGATGAGCTTAAGAAAATCCCAATTAGTTTTCTTTAGTGTACACCAGATATAGTCTCCCTGGCCGATCGGTAGAGCTGACGGAATTTCTTTAACTATAAAATCCTCTGGCAGCGTCTTTATCCTCATATTGATTTATATACAAAGCAGCTCTAAATATCTATATGTGCTTTGATCTGGAAAAAGTAAAGAAAATAATGCTTCAGCCGTCCAAATTTTTTGGCGGTCTTAAGAAAGAAAAAAAGCTGGATGTGGCGTTGAAGTATTTTGCCGTGATTTCTCTCATCAGCACAGTATTAGGCGTTTTTGCAGGCTATGTTTTTCAGGATCAGCTTTACCAATTCACAGAAACTGTTTTCGGGCTAAAAATCCCAAGGCAGGCCTTCTCCATCCAGGCTCTATCGCTCTCGATTCTGGTAGGCTATATTGTATCAATAATCGGAAGTTTTATATGGGCTGGCATACTCCATGTATGGCTATTGATTTTCGGGTCTAAAACCAACTATGAAAAAACATACCAATTATCTGTATATTCAGGAACTCCGGGCTACTTACTAGGCTGGATACCTTTTGTAAACCTTTTTGTCTGGATATACTCACTGGCTTTGTTGATAATAGGGACCCAAAAAATGTGCAAATTCTCTAAAAGAAGGGCGCTAGCAATCTATCTCGCCCCTTTGGCCATTTTCCTTTTATTGATATTGATGGTGATAAGTCTTTTAGTTTCTATACAATCCAATCCTCTGCTAATTAATTCTATTGTAAACAGAACAGCAGTATAGTCAGAAAAATCCCATAGACTGCACCTTTTTAGAAAAATCTGCATCTCTCTTTGCGGAGATGCAGAGATGTCTCGTGTCACAAAACACACAGAGAGACACGAAGCTGCACCAAAAAACTGCACTAGAAAAATCCCAAACACTCTGTTATGCTCTGCATCTCAGGCCCTGTAGTCTGGTCGCCTATTATTGCGCCTTTAGAGTTTGCCAACAAGCCAGATTTTATGAAATTTGAGCCAAAATTAACACTGGCGTAATCTGGTTTTACTTTAAGAGCTGTCTCAATCAACTCCATATCCTCTTTCCCCGCAAACTTGCTCACTGCGCATCCTTTATTGCTGGCTACTGCCAAAGATCCGACAATTTCGAGACCGCCTATATTATGTACAGTGACTTTGACTTTTAAAAAATCTTCTATAGCAGCTTTGTATTTTTTTATCTTGTCAGAGATTATGCACCCCTTGTCATTCGCGACAATAAGGTTTCCGATTGCGTTGTACTTGCCTTCGATGACAAGGACCTCAGAGTGCTTTTTAATCTCTTCCAACTCTTTCTTCCTGATAAATTCCGGCAGAATAAGACCATTGGAATTCCCGGCGCAAAATATCCCAATGACATTCGTGTTTGCTACGCTGGTCTTGACTGCCTTTACTTGCAGGTTTTCAATCAAAATATCCTCTACCCATTTTTTTATGTTAGGGATTAGACAGATCGAGTCTGTCACAAACCCATAAAGCCCTATGTTAGGATCGCCTGAAAAGTTAGCCTGATTTACGTTCATAAAACCCTGTTAACATATTATGGCTAGACTATATAAATCACTATGAACCGGAATAGGGAACTCTATAACCATCTTGCTGGAAGCTATAACCTGAGGCAGCAGAACCCTTCAACTTTGTTATTGAGAAAAAAAGAGCAGAAATTGATGGAAAAGCATTCTTACGGCCTAGTCTTAGACCTCGGATGCGGTACAGGCCACCATTTAGATTATAATGAAAATATAGCTGGCCTTGACATATCAGAGAAAATGTTGTCTATAGCAAAAAACAAAAATAAGCCCCTTATCCAAGCTACCACAGAAGGCCTCCCGATAAAAAAATCTTCTATTGATACTGTCCTTTGTTTCTATACCACACTAAATTTAGTCGATTTCGATAAATCGATAACAGAGATCTCAGCTGTCCTAAAAATAGGAGGAAAAATTCTATTATCTGTAACAAGCATACACGACGGAGAGGGAAATCAGAATATAAAAAATTTCAGATTAGAAGGCAAACGTGTAAAGATGCAACTGTTCAAAAAAGATGAACTAGTAAAGTCTTTCACAAAATATGGGTTTAGTTTGATCGAATTTGACTCTGTTTTCAGAATCCAGAAGCCGAGGTGGGGCAATTTCCAGAAATTTTCCATGATAGGAAAAATAAAACTAGGAATTGAAAGAATCTTTCCAAAAGAAAAAGGAAGGATTTATTTAATGGTGTTTGAGAAAATCTAATTCAGCCTGTTTGCATTATCTCAAATTCAGCATCCACAACCGCATGGTACACATTCGGCGCGTAATCCTTCACTATTTTCTTTTCCAGGATTTTTTTTAATTTGAACCCTTTTTTATTGGCCTCTTTATTCAAAATTTCAAGTGGCTTGTTCCAAAGCTCGCCTTTAGAAAAAGTATCATGGTAGTTTATAATACCCTTATCTTTCAAAAATCCAAATGCAGCTGGAAGGAATCTGTATGTTCCAGGCAAATAGCCCATCAAAACCCTGTCAGCCTTTTGAGACAAGCTGATTTTTCTGCAGTCCCCGAGTATTGGCGCTATATTCTGAATTTTATTTAATTTTATATTCTCCTTCAGATAATCAAAAGAAATCTTATTTTTTTCAATCGAATAGATAATTTTAGGATCCCCGAATTTGGCTATAGGGATGGAAAAATATCCTATCCCAGAAAACATGTCTATAATTACTTCTCCAGGCCTTATTTTATCAAGAAGCCTTTTTCTCTCTGCCAAATTCCCTTTAGAAAACATTATTTCCGCGACATCTATTTTGTATAGAATTCCGTTTTCCTTGTGGAGTGTTTCTGTTCCTCCACCTAAAAGTATTTTTACTCTAGGTTTTCTAAACTCGCCTGCCACTCCTGTTATTTCACAAACAGCCTTAACATAGGGAAGAATTTTCACAATAGAATTTGCTATTTTCTTTTTCTGGCTGGCTGATTTTATTTTCGGGAGTTTTATTAGAAGTATATCCCCTATGATCTGATAGCTGGAAGGCAAAAGTTCAGGATCCAGATTTGTCAAATTGGCGAGTTTTTCCTTGAATCCCATATAGAAATAATTAGACAGGCAATTAAATTATTGTTTCTTTTTCGTTTCTTTGACGTCTTCTTTCTTAGGCTCAGCTTTCTTATCCTCTGTTGGTTTATCAGCCTTTTTTATTTCTTTTCCAGTTGTTGATGTTTCTGCAGGCAGAGCCTTATCCCCCAGAACAACCTTGCTTTCTTTTTTCCCTTCTTTTCTCAATAATTTTTGTTTTAATCCCTTCTTTTCCGTGATTTCCAGCCTTTCCTCTGGCATCATTGCATTCACAATGCCTTTCTCATCTTTCACAACCTTGACTTTAGAAAATGCAGGCGGTTTCTTCGCTCCTCTGGCCCATAAGCTTTCATTTAATAAAGGGGATAGCTTTACATCCTCTGATTTTGTATGCCTTTTCAAAAAAGCCCTTATAGTGTCTACAGAGACATTAGCTCTGTCTATTCTCCCTGCTTTCACCCATTTTTTTCTTAAAGGGATTGTATAAACTTTTTCCTCGTTTGCCATATAATTTTACCAAATTATTTGCAGTCTAATTTCTTTTGAATACTGTAAACTTTTCTTTTTGAAAGAAAAGTTTAGATCTTTAACTTCTTTCTTCTCCAGTTTCTTGTAGTGACCTTAATTCTCCTGCTTCTTGCCCGTTTAAGCCTGAACTTTTTAATATCAGCCCACCTAGGGGCATCCCTGATACCAGCTTGTTTTCCTAATCTTCTTTTCTTTCCAGAGGGCTTGTTTCTTGCCATAAATATAAAATTACTTAGCTTCAATGTCACATTCGTTTGATCACGGTCTGTTTTTGTGCTGATGAGTTAGATAAGTATTTCAACACTTCTTTCAATTGCATATCACCGAGAAGGCCATGCAGTTTTCCCGCCTGATGTATCTGAAGCAAATAAAGCTCTGCCTGCCCTGCCAATTCGGGGTTCACAGCCCGCACCCTTGACAGCCTCTCATACGCTTCCTTTGCTAGTATCTTGCCGAGAAGCTGTTTTTTGATCTCCTCTACCTTTTTCATCTGTTCTAATTGTGCATGATTTTGATCCATAATTGCGAATATGGAAAGAAAGTTATTAATTATTCTTTAAGACAGCCGCTGCGGATTGTTCTAGTATTTCCCTGCCTTTTTCACTCAAAACTCTTTTAGCTGTTCTTCCTTTCTCGTTTTTCTCGGCTTTCAGGTAGCCTGCGTTCTCTAATGACTGGATCGATTTCCTAATAACAGATCCAGACGCCTCTCTAAAGTGTTCTGGCGCTGTTCCGAGGTTCTTTCTCCCCCCATAAACTTTTTTAAGCCTGTTCACACCGACGCCTGGCCTCAAATATATTTTCCTGAGTATGCTTGCAGACCTCAAGTACCACCAGTTTTTCTGGGATGGAGGCCGCTCCCTGCTGACACCTGTTTTTACAAATGGAGTCCACGCAGGGCTTTTGAAATCCTTGTCTTTTTCCAGCCTTGCAGCCACATCTTCAATAAGCTTGTTTATCGGGGCGTTTTTTATATTCATATTCTTACTAAATATGCACCTGTATACTTTTAAAGGTTGTGAGGATAGTCTAATTATGGAAAAACCTATTAGTAATGTCATCGATGATCCTGTAAAATTGATAAACAGGATATTCTCCTCATTTAAAGGAAAGTATTCTAGTGTCGAATTGCAGCATGAAAGCGGAAAATTATGGACTAATGGACTCCGAAAGAATGAAACAAAAGATTCTATCTAGATCTCTTCTCCCTTCTATAAGGAGACCTTCTGACGAAACCGCACCCTTTGCACGTGGTTACCACGGCCTGCTGTTTTTTGCTTGTCCTGACAATAGACGTTTTTCCTGGAATCAAGTAAAGGTTGCATTTCTTACAAACAGACCTCTTCTCGGCTTTCGAAAACCTGACATTATACCTCATCCCGATTTTCTTGGCCAGTTCTGCATATCTTTTCGAGAGCCCTGGTTTTTCTATAGCGTACTCTTTAGACATCTGCAAGAGCTTTTTTATCCTCTCGCTTGAGATCTTTATCTGCCATTCAGGCTTTCTGCTGACTTTTCTTGACATTATAATACTCCAAAACTTCAACTTCCCCATCCCCTATTCGGCTCTTCGCGCATCTTCTCTGTTTCTGTGCCTCTGTGATCATCATCTTGTAACCTAAGAGTATTCCCGCGTTCAGGAGTCGAAGCTTCGAAAACATCGGAGTCTTCTATTGCACAAAGCCTATGCTTCTGGCCCAGAGCAACTGTATAACCTTTCATAGGTTCCATTCCAATTTCAACTAATCTTCCATCGCAATCCCCGGAAATATATAAACACTTGCCTTTAATCAAGCACAGGGTCTCTGTTTTTTCGTCATGAACCTGTAAACTCAGCCTTCTCCCTGCTTCTATATGGAGAATTTTTCCTGTGTAGGGCGAGTCTGGTGGTGTAAAAATAATCTCGTACCCCCAAGGTTTCTCAACTCTTCTCTGATAAGGTGTATTTCCAAACTTCGATTTATCAAACTCGTCCATAGAATGAATAATTGGATTTCTACTATAAAACTTCTTCCTCGGCTTCCTCTGCTTTTTTTCTGATTAAAGGAATCCCGCCTTTATTATGCCTTGCAAACAGGTGAACTATGTCCGCGACAGAGTTGACTATAATCTGGGCCTCTGCTGTTGAAACAGTCAGATCTTTCGGTTCGTAAACCTCAATATTTGTAGGGCCATAGTTCATTGCTAGCGTTACAAGTTTGTCTAAATTCCTGACAACCATCCAAAGCTGGACAATGCAAGAGTACCCTTCTTTTACACCTTGCAGAGGGTTTTCTATTTTAGTGATGGGCTTGAATTGCGTTCCGTATATCAGAGTCTTATCCTCTTTCTTCATTTTATCTACATGCTCCTGCAAAGCTTCTTTTAAGTCAATCTCGTTGAGAGCCAAAACATCTATCAGCATCGAACACCTGATCCAGCCTTCCTTTATTTTTTTCCTGGCCTTCTCTTCAATCTCCTTTTGGTTCAGGCCCTGCAAATTTTCGATTATCATATGCGATCAATTGTATCGACTATTTATAAGGCTTTTTCTCCGATCCTATCTCAGATTCTCGTATTCTTCTTTGGAGATATTTATCTGCTTTATATTTTATCTTTTGATTATTCACAATCTGCCATATTTCTTGTGTGCCTGTTCTGCAGTTAAAAATTCAGTGACCTTAACTTCTTTTTTATCTGGATCTATTATGTAAAAAAACCTATAATCGCCTACCCTCAGTCTATAAGCTGTCTTTGATGCGCCTTTTATTTCTTTCATGTCAGGATCAAAACCTGGAAAAGGATTTTCTTGGAGCGCCTTTAAATGGGTTTTAAAACGCTTTGCCTCTTTTTCTGGAAAACTGTTTATTTTCTGGAGAACTTCAGTATTGACAAGAACTTTAAACATTTTAATCTAGCTCCACGAATTTACCCTTTTTTGCTATTTCGTGCTGTGTTTCAACAAAAAACTCTATTTTTTTAAACATCTTGTGTTCCTCTATAAGTCTCTTAATAACCGTATCGTAAGTATCTTCCATAGTCCCGGCTGCTTTTAGCTCTTGCTGGGTATCCTTCCCTATTTGAATTGTTGTTAATCCGGTCATGATTATATTTAGCTATAGTTATATATAAGCATTATAATTATCTATAAGGTTTTTTCTTCCCTTCGGAGTATCTGTCTTTTGTGATGCATCCAGAATTTTTAGCTCCATAATCGAATAGATTGGCATTTCTCTAGTTCAAAATCACGATATTGCCACGGCCTTTCTTGATTTTCTTCACGAGCCCGCGGCTCTCAAGATCAGCTACCATAAGCGAGATTTTCGCTTCGGAGAGGTTGAACTCTTTTCTCAGATCAAGCTGGTTTATTCGGCCCCCTTCCCTTCTAATAACCTCGAGCATTTTCTCCAGATCCTGGGGGAGTTTTCCAGCTTCAGGTTTTTTTGCCTCAACAATAATTTTCTTATCCATCACAACTTCATTTTTCCCAATCTTATTTATTTTTTTAGATTTCAGCCTGTTCTCGAAAATAAAAATTAAAAAGACCATTAAAACTAACAGTCCAAGAACCCAAAAAATAAAACCGCTGCCGTTCTTTTTCTCCTCCAACTGGAGCACAAGGTCGTCATTGCTTATGCCTAAATCATCTACAATGGGAAGAATTATTATATCCAAATTAAACTCGCCGTCCCCGTTAACAGTTATTTTCTCTGAAGAATTTGCCACGGGCCTTCCACCTACAAGCTTCTTGGCAGCTATTGTATACTGGCCATTACTGACAGTGAAATTATAGTCGCCTGTTTTCGAGACAATCTGCTGGTTCGGAGTTGTGTCTATTTCTAAAATAACATCTTTTGTTTTCTGGAGCAGTAGGTCATACACAGACCCCCTTATGACTGCAGCTTGGGCTATCGATGGTATGGTAACCAACAGAAGTATAATCAGTAAAATGGCAAGCCTCATAATTAGCTATAAAAGAAACAGGTACATATAAAGCATATTCTTCTAAAATCTACAGATTTATGAAAGAAAAACTTGTGTTAGCGCCTCCAAAATTGATAATAATAACTGGAATAGGCGGAAGCGGGAAAACCCTGTTAAGCAGAGAATTGGCTGAAAGAATTGAGACTGGATACTTAAGCAAAGATGAAATTGGAGATAGGTACACTGCAGGAAGGGGCCCTGATTATGTTAGAACGTTTCGTGACAAGGTTTATGAGATCTTGTTTGTTGAAGCTGAGAAAGTTTTAGCTAGAGATAATGCAGAATCTTTGATCATAGACGCCTCGTTCAGAAAACAGCTTAAAGTCCCTGGTTGGGAAAGTCCATACAGAGAACTGGCTTCGAGTTACAAAAAAGAGTTTAGGTTGGTCCGTCTTACAGTATCTGAAGATGTTTTAAAACAAAGGCTTATTGAAAGAAAGTCTAGTTACGATGATCATAAGTTAGCGACTGAGGGATCTTGGAGAGAATGGCTTGTTGATGAGCCTATAGACGAAAAGATGCCTGAAGGGACTCTTGTTGTGAACAACGATCAGGGGTTAATCTTGACAGTAGAGGCTGTGGTTAGGTGGCTTGCCGGTCAAGAGGATGCCAGATTTTAAAGCATTTAAAGGCATATGTCCATGTATAGTGATTGGTTGAAACAGACTTTGAGTTTTAAGGCTACCCTTTAAGGGATGGATCAAAAAAGTTAAGTTCTGTTTCTAGGATAATCGATACAATTATCTAAATCAATGACTATACTATGGAAAACAAAAAAGGAATTGTACTAAAGCCGGAATTTGAAAAGGCTATAATGGATCTTGGATTCACAGAGTTCACCGAAATCCAAGAGAAATGCATCCCTATAATACAGCAGGGGAGGGATGTGATTGGAATATCTTTCACAGGATCAGGAAAAACAGCAGCTTTCGGGTTTCCTGCACTAGAGAAAGTCCAGCCGGGAAAAGGCATACAGCTTTTAGTTGTTGTGCCGACAAGAGAGCTATGCAATCAAGTTGCCAAAGAATTCAGGAAATTTACAGCTTACAGGAAAACCTATATTGTTGAAGTGTATGGAGGCGTCTCCATCACTCCACAGATGGAGCATCTGGTCAACGCAGACGTGGTTGTCGGGACTCCTGGGAGACTTTTAGACCACCTTAACAGGAGAACAATGAATCTTGGAGGAATAAGAATCCTTGTTCTAGACGAAGCTGACAAAATGTTCGAGATGGGTTTTATTGAGGACATCCAAAAAATAATTTCGATGGTCCCCAGGAACAGCCAGAAGCTCCTCTTCAGCGCGACAATGCCAAACGAAATAATGAATATTGTAGACAGGTACATGAAAAATCCTGAGAAAGTTAAGATGCAGCAGTATGTTGACAAGAGCAAGCTCATGCAGAATTATTACGAAGTGGACAGGAGGGATAAGCTCTCCCTCTTAGTTCACGTTCTTAAAAGCGAATCGAAAGGCCTTGGCCTGATTTTCTGCGCAACAAGACACATGGTTGATATAGTTAATAGAAATCTCTATAAACAAAACATAAAATCCCAAGCTCTCCACGGCGGTGTGACCCAGTCCAGAAGGAACCAAATAATGGAGTCTTTCAGGGACAACAAGCTTGATGTCCTTGTTGCAACAGATGTGGCAGCCAGAGGTTTGGATATAAAAAATGTGAATCTTGTTGTTAACTATGATTTACCCAAGACTTCTCAAGAATATGTTCATAGAATAGGAAGAACTGCGCGAGCTGGCATGGAAGGCCGTGTGATCTCGCTCCTTGCTGCAGAAGATTACGGCAACTTCTCAAAAGTTCTGGAGGACCAATCCCTTCTTATCCACAAAATGAACACGCCGCAATTCGAGAGAGTCCCATTCTTCAGGCCGCAGGAAACTAGGACCTTCGATAGGGGCTTCAACCGAGGCTTTTCGGGGAACAGAAATTTCTCAAACAGGCCGCCAAAAAGGTCTTACGGGAACAGAAGATATTGATTTTTAGCTATCAAAACCAGATGAAACAGAATTCTACTTTTCTAGCGAACCGTTGATTTAGAATAACTAAATAACCTCCA